>SXVG01000055.1 GCA_005791685.1 Methylotenera sp.
ACCACCAAGGCTTGCGTTTCGCCGCGGGTAAACAAGGCTGAACCATGGGTGCGTGGCAATACGCCAGTACGGATGCTGATAGGACGCACGGTACGGGTATCGCGGCCATCAATACGTGGCTCGCCGTTTAAGATTTGGCTGCGCACGGTTTTGGCTTCTAAATTAAACAACTCGGTTTTAATTTTGTTGGCTTCCGTGGTCGACGTTTCTTCCGTCACCAATTCGCCTAACACGCGGCTGGTGATTTCACTTAATTTGGCCGAGCGTGCGCCTTTGGCTTTAATTTGGAAGGCGGCATTGATGTCGTCTGCAGCCAATTTAGCCACTTTTTCAATTAAAACGGTGTCTGGTTCTGGGGCTACCCAGTCCCAAGCGTCTTTACCGGCTTCGGCTGTTAACTCATTAATCATGCTGATCACGGCTTGCATTTGCTCGTGACCGTAAACCACCGCGCCTAGCATGACTTCTTCTGACAATTCTTTGGCTTCGGATTCCACCATCATCACGGCGGTTTCTGTTGCTGCCACCACCAAATCCATTTCGGATGTTACTAATTCGGTTTTACTTGGGTTTAGCACGTAAGCGTCGTTGATGTAACCCACGCGGGCCGCGCCTAATGGACCAAAAAATGGAATGCCAGAAATGGCCATGGCCGCTGAGGCACCAATAATGGCTGGAATGTCGGCATCAATTTCTGGATCAGATGACAACACCGTGGCCACCACTTGCACTTCGTTATAGAAGGCTTCGGGGAATAATGGACGCAATGGGCGGTCAATTAAACGGCTGGTTAAGGTCTCTTTTTCGGAAGGACGGCCTTCACGTTTGAAAAAACCACCGGGAATTTTACCGGCTGCGTAGGTTTTTTCCATGTAATCCACGGTCAATGGGAAAAAATCTTGGCCAGGTTTGACTTCGCTTTTGCTGGTGACGGCCACCAATACCACGGTATCACCGTAGCTGACCAGCACGGCGGCGTCGGCTTGACGTGAAATTTCACCGGTTTCTAAGGTGAGCGTGTGCGCACCGTACTGTATGCTTTTAGTTACTTTATTAAACATTTTTTATCCTTTTCTCTTTTTAATATTCGTTATTCACAACCCAATAACGAAGGCACAATATCGATTTATCTCAATCACACTTGAGGGAAAATCTTTAAAACCATTTTAACAATGGCATAACAAAAAAGCCGAAGTGCTACTCATGCAGCACTGTCGGCTTGTTGTTTTATAGGCCAAGCAACATGCAATGATGCGTATTGCCTGGCAAATAACTCGTGGGTCGCAATTACTTACGAATACCTAAACGACCAATGAGTGTTTGATAACGTTCCGCGCTTTCGCGTTTTAGGTAATCCAACATTTTACGACGCTGACTAACCAAAGCTAACAAACCACGACGTGAATGGTGGTCTTTTTTATTGCTTTTGAAATGCTCGGTTAAGTAAGTGATGCGGCTGGTTAAAAGCGCAACTTGCACTTCTGGACTAGCGGTGTCATTTTTAGTCTGTTGAAATTCGCTGACGATCTTAGCGCGTTCTACTGCAGTGGTTGCCATAACTTTATCCTAATTTTAGATGTTTTGCGTCAATGTAAATGCAGCCTATAAGCTAAACCGCGTCAACATTCATTTGCATGAGCCGCGCATTATATGCATAAACAGATGATTTATCAATCATTTTTTATATTTTTCAGAGCTAAAGGCTGAACGATTAATCGCTTAGGGCCTATCTTGCCGTCAGGCTGACGTTCGCCTAAACCTAAAAATTCTTGCTGCGCGTTGTATAGCCGGATTAAGCCCTCTGGAATCGGGCCACTTTGCCAAACCGTTTGGCCTTGGCTTAAATAAAAAGCACTGTCCGTGTCCAGCACCAACGTGGGCAAATGACTGACCGCGCTGTCTGCTGGCAGCAGTTGATCCAACTGCTGCGCTGGCGTCAAGGCGATAAATTCGTCCAAACTTATGCTCTGTGCTATCTGATAATGGGCCGTGGCGGTTCGGCGTAAACCGATCAAATGCGCGCCACAACCCAGCGCAGCACCTATGTCTTCGGCCAAAGTGCGTATATACGTGCCTTTGCTGCACTGCACCCTGATGCTGGCCTCATCACCGGCAAAGTCCAGCACGGCTATCGCGTGTATGGTCACGGCACGCGCGCTACGCGCAATTTCAACGCCTGCTCTGGCATACTCATAAAGGGCTTTACCTTCGTGTTTTAAGGCCGAATACATGGGTGGAATTTGGCTGATTTCGCCTAAGAATTGCTGACAAACCGCACTAAATTGTTCTGCACTGACGGCTACCGCCTGCTGCGATAAGACCTGGCCTTCGGCATCGCCGGTGCTGGTGGTCACGCCCAGTTTTAAGGTGGCCTCGTAGACTTTGTCGGCTTCGGTTAGATAGTGGGCAAATTTGGTGGCTTCGCCAAAACACAAGGGCAGCAAACCGGTCGCCAAAGGATCCAAGGTGCCGGTATGGCCAGCCTTGGCGGCCTGCAATAGGTGTTTGACTTGTTGCAAGGCTTGATTGGACGAATAGCCTAGCGGCTTATCCAACAGCAGCACGCCACTGATATTTTTTTTAGCTCGTCTAAACTGCAAGGGGGCGCTTTGTGAGGGGAATTAGCTGGGATCTGAAGCCAAGGCTTGGTCTATCAACTTGGACATCATCATGCCGTTGTCTATCGAGGCATCGTAGACAAAATGCAGTTGCGGCACGGTACGCAGCAACATGCGTTTGGCCAATTGCGTACGTAGGAAACCGGCTGATTTTTCTAAGCCTTGTTGCAAACTGTCACTGGGCTTACTGGCCGTGTAAAATATTTTCGCATGGGCCATGTCACCGGTCACTTCAACCGCGGTAATGGTCACCATGGCAACACGCGGGTCTTTGACTTCAAACTGCAATAAATCAGCCAATTCGCGCTGCATTTGCTCGGCCACGCGGTGACTTCTAGCAAACTCTTTAGCCATTATAAGGTACGCGCCACTTCGACAATTTCGTACACTTCCAGGATGTCGCCGACTTCGATGTCGTTGAAATTTTTCAATGACAGACCGCATTCAAAGCTGTTTTTCACTTCTTTGACATCGTCTTTAAAGCGTTTTAAGGAGTCCAGCTCACCGCTGTGAATGATGACGTTGTTACGCAACACGCGTACGTGCGAATTGCGTTTAATCATACCGTCTTGTACATAACAACCGGCAATCGCACCGACTTTAGAAATACGGAAGACTTCGCGCACTTCCACCGTACCTATCATGCTTTCTTTTTGCTCTGGCGCTAACATACCGCCTAAGGCCGCTTTAATTTCGTCCACGGCTTCGTATATGATGTTGTAGTAACGCACGTCCACACCCAGGGTTTCGATGAGTTTACGTGCGCCCGAATCGGCACGTACGTTAAAGCCTATCAACACGCCTTTGGATGCTGCTGCCAAGTTCACGTCGGACTCGCTGATCGCACCGACACCGGTGTGGATGACGTTCACTTTCACTTCTGCCGTAGACAGTTTTTGCAAGCTGGTGGACAGCGCTTCGTAGGAACCTTGCACGTCAGACTTGATGATTAGGCCTAAGGTTTGTGCCACGCCTTCACCCATTTGATCGAACATATTCTCCAACTTGGCTGCTTGCTGTTTAGCTAATTTCGTGTCGCGGAATTTACCTTGACGGAAGTTGGCAATCTCACGGGCTTTACGCTCGTCGTTGAGCACTATCATCTCTTCGCCAGCGCTAGGCACGTCGGATAAACCTTGAATTTCCACCGGCATAGACGGGCCGGCTTCTTGTATGTCTTTGCCGGATTCATCCAACATGGCACGCACTTTACCGAAGGTATTGCCGGCTAAGATCATGTCGCCGCGTTTTAGCGTACCGGACGTTACCAAGATGGTCGCCACCGAACCGCGGCCTTTATCCAAGCGACCCTCTATCACCAAGCCCTTAGCCGGGGTGTTTTTAGGCGCTTGCAGCTCTAATATTTCTGCTTGCAATAACACCGCTTCTAATAGCTCGTCTATGCCCTGTCCGGTTTTGGCCGACACGGCTCTAAACATGACGTCGCCACCAAATTCTTCTGGCACCACTTCTTGTGACACCAATTCCATTTTGACGCGCTCAGGCTCGGCACCGGGTTTGTCTATCTTGTTAATCGCTACCACCAGTGGCACGCCCGCTGCTTTGGCATGGTGTATGGCTTCTATGGTTTGTGGCATGACACCGTCATCGGCGGACACCACCAAAATCACCACGTCGGTGGCTTTGGCACCGCGGGCACGCATGGCAGTAAAGGCTTCGTGGCCTGGGGTATCGAGGAAGGTCACCATGCCGCGTGGCGTTTCCACGTGGTAAGCGCCTATGTGCTGGGTGATGCCACCGGCCTCCCCAGAGGCCACACGGCTACGGCGTATGTAATCCAGCAAGGAGGTTTTACCGTGATCGACGTGACCCATCACCGTCACTACCGGTGGACGTGGTTCTAGCACCGCCGCCGCATGTTCGGCTTCTTCTAAGAAGGTTTCTGGATCATTGGCCGCGGCCGCCGAGGCTTTATGGCCCATTTCTTCGACGATGATGATCGCTGTTTCTTGGTCCAGCACTTGGTTGATGGTGACCATCATGCCCATGCCCATCAAGGCTTTAATCACTTCACCTGATTTAACCGCCATTTTATGCGCCAACTCGGCCACGGTAATGGTTTCTGGCACCAACACCTCATGCACCATGGCCTCGGTTGGGGCATTGAATGCATGTTGTGCCTCGTCGTCACCGTGGTGTTTGTGCTTGCCTTTAGGCGCGCGCCAGCCCGGTTTGCCTGTGCTCATGTCACCGCGGGTTTTTAAACCGCGTTTTTTGTTTTCAGCGTCGTTCCAGTCTTTATTATTGTCTTTGCCTTTTTTGGCTTCTTTACTGCCCGCGGTTTTTGCCGCCCCCTCTTTAGCCACAGGCTTATGCAAAGTACCTTCGGATAATTTCGTGGCTTTTGCTTTGGCCAATTCGGCTTCGGCTAAACGTTTATTCTCTTCATCCAAACGACGCTGTGCCAACTCTTGTTTTTTACGTCTGTCTTCGGCTTGCATGGCCGCCAAAGTGGAATGCCGTTTCGCTTCTTGCTCACGCAAGGCAATTTCATTGGCGCCCAATAAATCTTTACGATTGATGGTTTTGACTGGGGCCACAACAACAGGCTCGTCAACAACAGTCACGACTTCTGCCACCACCGGTTCAATTGCCACCTCGACCACCGGCTCTACTGGCTCCACGGCTACCGGCACTTCTGCCAGCACCACAGCGGCCTCGACGACCTCTGTTGCTGCCACGTCCACAGCGGCGTTATCCACAGGCTGCTCAATGACGCGTTTTTTTCTAATTTCGACCTGTATGGTGCGCGCCTTACCGGTGGCGGTGTCGGTTTTTTTAATTTCCGTATTGGATTTACGCGTCAAGGTAATTTTGTTTTTTGGCGCCAAAGTACCGTGCTCTTTACGCAAGTGATCCAGCAAGGCGGTTTTATCCGCCTCGCTTAATTGATCTTCCGCAAGGGATTTATTTACGCCAGCACTTTTTAGCTGCTCTAATAACAGTGCTGTTGGCAATTTTAATTCGCCAGCAAATTGTTCTACGGTTGTTTGTGCCATCTTCTTACTCCAGTGTTCTTTTTCTGCGCTTTATTGCCCAGTATTACTGCTTACTTCTTTAGGCGCTTATGCAAACCAAGGTGCGCGAGCGGTCATAATCAAGGTTTTAGCACGCTCGGCATCCATCGCTGTCAGCTCAACCAACTCATCCACGGCCAATTCCGCCAAGGCATCCATAGTGGCAATGCCTTTTGACGCTAATAACTGGGCGGTTTTTTCATCCATGCCGTCCATAGCAAGCAAGTCGGCCGCCGGCTCATCGACGCCTTCTTCTTTGGCGATGGCTTCGGTTAACAAGGCCGCACGGGCGCGTTTACGCAATTCTTCTACGGTGTCTTCGTCGAAGGCTTCAATTTCATTCATTTCCGCCAATGGCACATAGGCAATTTCTTCCAAGGTGCTAAAGCCTTCTTGCACTAAAATTTCGGCCACTTCGGCATCCACATCGAGTTTTTGCATGAACAACTGACTGACGCCAGAGAACTCGTCTTGGTTTTTCTGTTCGGCTTGATCAACGGTTAAGATATTCAAGGTCCAGCCGGTTAGTTCGGAAGCCAAACGCACGTTTTGGCCGTTGCGGCCAATGGCTAGCGCCAATTGCTCTTCGTCCACCACCACGTCCATGCTGTGCGTGTCTTCGTCCACCACGATGCTGGTCACTTCCGCCGGTGACATGGCGTTAATAACAAACTGCGCCGGTTCTATGCTCCACAACACGATGTCCACACGCTCGCCGGCTAATTCAGCGGTGACCGCCTGCACGCGCGAACCGCGCAGACCGACACAAGTACCTACTGGGTCTATGCGTTGATCGTTAGATTTAACCGCTATTTTTGAACGCAAGCCAGGGTCGCGCGCCGCAGCACGGATTTCCAATAGGCCTTCTTCAATTTCCGGCACTTCCAATTCAAACAAGCGCACTAAAAAGTCCGGCGTGATGCGCGATAAAATCAATTGCGGGCCACGGCCACCGCGTTCTATGCGTGACAAATAAGCACGCACACGGTCACCCACGCGTAAATTCTCTTTAGGGATCATTTGCTCGCGTGGCAATAAGGATTCTATGCGGCCCACTTCTATGATGGCATTGCCTTTTTCCATGCGCTTGATCACGCCGGTGACCATTTTTTCATCGCGCGCCAAGAAATCTTCTAAGATTTGCTCGCGCTCAGCCTCACGGACTTTTTGCAATATCACTTGCTTGGCGGCTTGCGCGCCTATGCGACCAAACTCGATGTTGTCCAATGGCTCTTCGTAATAGTCGCCTATGTTGAGGCCTTGAGCGTGTTCGCTTTCTTCGTCGATTTGGTAATTGGAGTTTTCCAATAAATCGTAATCGACGTATTGCCAACGTCTAAAGGTTTTGTATTCACCGCTTTCCCTGTCGATTTCCACCCGCACATCAGCGTCATCATGGTGTTTTTTCTTGGTGGCGGAAGCCAAGGCCAATTCAAGCGCGACAAAAATCACTTCTTTTGTGACGTTTTTTTCATGCGCTAAGGCATCAACCAATAATAAAATTTCACGACTCATGTTGCTCTCCGACTGTCAATTTGCAGGTAATCTGCATTCATTAAATTAAATTTATCCAGCGCTGACCACTAAAAAACTGGACTTAAGCGCGATTTCTCAATATTGCTTAGCGCGATTTTTTCTATCACGCCATCGCATTCAAGCAGCAATTCGGCAGATTCCACCGCGCGAATAATGCCTAAAAAATTCTTTTTACTCAACGTTTCCTGCTTGTTGTCTTTTGCATTAACACGCACTTCAGTTTGCGCCACACGCAACTTCACCGTGGCCCGTTCGCCTATGAAACGCACAAAACTAGCCTCGGTCTTTAATACCCTGTCCATGCCAGGCGAGGAAACCTCTAACCTATCGTAATCGACGTCGTTTTCAACCGCCAACAAGTTACCCAACTGGTTGCTGACCAAGCTGCAATCGTCTATGTTGACGCTGTCTTTGCTATCGACAGGATTAAGCTTATCGATAAAAACACGTAACAATTTACCGCGATTAGACATCTCTAAATCGACCAATTCGAAGCCCAACTGCTCAACCGCAGTTCTGATTAATGTAGGTAAATCTTGCATTTTAAAACCCTTAAATCACCACTAAACTTAAAATACACGCACATAAGTTGCAGAAACAAAAAATGGGCATAAAGCCCATCGAAAAATTCTGCGTTCATTATACCAATGAATTCAATGAATTGGAACCACTCACTGCAATTCATTGCCTCGCTAGCAGGTGCTCACTGCGCCCTAAAGCTAAAAACCCCCGCTATTTTCATAGAGGGGGTTTAGCCAACTGCACGATGGCAGTCTAAATAAATAGCTTGGCAGTGACCTACTTTCGCATGCAAGAAGCATACTATCATTGGCGCTGGTTCGTTTCACGGCCCTGTTCGAGATGGGAAGGGGTGGGTCCAAACCGCTATGGCCGCCAAGCATAACCGGTAAC
>SXVG01000056.1 GCA_005791685.1 Methylotenera sp.
GCCGACATTCACAAATAAAGAACTGTCATCAATCACGAACGGTTCTAGGCCAGATAGTTTTAAGTTGATCGGTAGGCTAGGCACGGCGCGTGGCTTGATGTCTTTAATGGCTTGGTAAATCGCTTGTATGTGGGCCGGCGTGGTGCCGCAGCAACCGCCAGCTATGTTCAAAAAGCCGCTTTCGGCAAATTCTTGCACCAGACTGGAGGTGACATCCGGCGTTTCATCAAAGCCGGTATCCGACATGGGGTTGGGTAAGCCCGCATTCGGGTAAATGCAGACAAAGGTGTCGGCGATGTTGGCCAGTTCTTCCACATAGGGTCGCATCAGGGTGGCGCCTAGCGCGCAATTGAGGCCTATGGTCAGCGGCTTAGCATGGCGTACCGAATGCCAAAAAGCGGTCACGGTTTGACCGGATAAAATGCGCCCAGAAGCATCGGTGACGGTGCCTGAAATCATGATGGGAAAACGCAAGCCGGATTCTTCAAAGAATTGGTCTATGGCGAATAAAGCGGCTTTGCAATTCAAGGTGTCAAATATGGTTTCCACCATCAATATGTCTGCGCCGCCTTCCACCAAGGCGCGGGTTTGTTCTAAATAGGCCGTGACCAATTGATCGAAGTTGACGTTACGTGCCGCCGGATCGTTTACGTCTGGCGATATGCTGGCGGTTTTAGGCGTGGGCCCTAAAGTGCCAGCGACAAAGCGCGGTTTGTCTGGGGTGCTGTATTTTTCACAGGAGGCTTTGGCTAATTTGGCCGCCTGCACATTCATCTCATAAACCAAATGGCCCATGTGGTAATCGTCTTGGGCGACGCTGGTGGCGCCAAAGGTGTTGGTTTCTATGATGTCGGCGCCGGCGGCCAGGTATTTTTCATGAATTTCTTGAATGATGTGCGCTTGGGTTAAGGTCAATAATTCATTATTGCCTTTAACAAATAATTCGCGCTGGCCGGTCGGGGCTTTAAAGTCGGCAAAGCGTGCGCCGCGGTAGTCTGCTTCGCTTAATTTGTATTGCTGTATCATGGTGCCCATGGCGCCATCTAGAATGAGAATGCGCTCGGCAAGCAGGGCCCTAAGGGTAAGTTCGGTAGCCGAGACGGTGTGATGCGACATAGTCAAATTGCAAGCGTTATGGTTGGATGCGGCATTATAACATCGGCTTTAGCGGATTGCCTGCTCTCACTAAGACTTAACCGTCGTGTCTGCGGTATTGTATGGCCTCGGCAATGTGCGCTGCTTGTATGTCTTGCTGCGTGCTTAAATCACAAATGCTGCGCGCGACTTTTAAGATGCGGTGGTAGGCTCTGGCCGATAAATTAAGCCGTGCGATGGCGGTTTTTAATAGGCTCAAACCGGCTTCGTCTACCACGCAATAGCGTTCTATTTCAGGATTGCTGAGCCACTGATTGGCTTTGCCTTGGCGGCGTATCTGTTTGGCTCTGGCCTTTTCTACTCTGGCTTGGATGGCTTGTGAGTGTTCACTAACGCCGGCTTTAATCAGCTCATCTTCGCTGAGTGCTGGGACGTTGACGTGCAAATCGATGCGGTCCAATAAAGGGCCGGATAGCTTGCCTCGGTAACGTGCAATTTGATCAGGCGTGCAGCGGCACTTGTTGTTGGGGTGGCCTAAATAGCCGCATGGGCAAGGATTCATGGCGGCGATGAGTTGAAAATTGGCTGGAAAATCGGCTTGCCGTGCCGCCCTTGAGATGCTGATGCGACCGCTTTCTAAGGGTTCTCGCAATACTTCCAATACCTTGCGATCAAATTCTGGCAGCTCGTCTAAGAATAGTACGCCGTGATGCGCCAAGCTGATTTCGCCTGGTCTGGGTACGCTGCCACCGCCGACTAAAGCCACCGCTGAGGCGGTGTGGTGTGGCGCGCGGTAGGGTCGGCGCCGCCAGTTTTCGAGTGAGTAAGCGCCGTTCAGCGACAGTATGGCGGCCGAGGCCAAGGCTTCTTGCTCGGTCATGGCCGGTAATATGCCAACAAACCGTGCTGCCAACATGCTTTTACCGGTGCCAGGTGGGCCGCTCATGATGACGCTATGGCCGCCGCTGGCGGCAATTTCTAAAGCACGTTTGGCCAGGCTTTGGGCTTTGACCTCACTGAAGTCTGGATAATCAATAGGCTTTGCTTGATGGTTAGTCGTTAATCGACCCAAAAGCGTGTGCCCACTTAAATGCGCACACACAGCTAACAAGCTGGTGGCGGGATAAATAACCGCATCGCGCAGCAAAGCCGCTTCGGTCGCACTGCTTTGTGGCAGGATAAAAGCACGCTTGTGCCCTTGGGCAAGCTCAGGGCGAACGGACTTGTTTTGCGTTGATGCAGTGCCGGCACCTATAATGCTACACGTCATGGCCAGTGCGCCACGGATAGGACGTAGCTCACCGGTTAAAGCCAATTCGCCCGCAAATTCGTAGTCGGCTAAATGAGCGCTGGGGATTTGGCCGGATGCGGCCAATATGCCCAAGGCAATGGGCAAATCGTAGCGACCACTTTCTTTAGGGAGGTCGGCCGGCGCCAGATTCACCGTGATGCGGCGGGTGGGAAATTCAAATTGCGCGGTTTGTATGGCGGCGCGCACGCGGTCTTTGCTCTCTTTTACTTCTGTTTCGGCTAAGCCGACGATGGTGAAACTGGGTAGGCCGTTGGCGAGGTGCACCTCAACGGTCACGGCGGGCGCATCCATGCCGCTTAATGCGCGGCTATGAACGACGGCTAAGTTTGAGCGTTGCACACTAAGGGTGGTGCTTGGCTAATTCGCTCAGTTGTTTTTCTAGGGCATCCAGCTTCTTGCGAGTGGTGCGTAAGACTTCGGCTTGCACATCGAATTCTTCGCGCGTTACCAGCTCCATTTTGGTGAAAATGCTCTTTAATAGTGCATGAATGTTTTTTTCCGCATCACCTAAAGGGGAGTCTTTGACTACCTCTTTGATTTTGTTGGATATTTCATTTAATTTATCTGGACTAAACATAGGGCCTCCTTGTATCTGCTTATCATTTTAGCAGATTATTCTGCGTAAAGATAAAAGACGTGGCGAGTTATAAAATAGCTAGGTGGCTGATTTTAAACAAAATAATAGTTGGCACGATGATTGCTTATATATCTTCGAATGGATTTATTTATTCTAAACATTAATCAAGGAGAAACACCATGCGTAAGTCATTAGTATCCGTAGCCGTTTTAGGCGCACTTGCTCTATCCAACGCCGCAATTGCGGCGGATGCCGCCCCTGCTGCTCCTGCGGCCGCCCCTGCACCTGCTTACACC
>SXVG01000057.1 GCA_005791685.1 Methylotenera sp.
GCCTGCATGTCGGCTTCAATGTTGCGCCTGGCGACATTTAAATCTTGTAAGCGCTGCGCCAGGTCGCGCGCTTCGCTTTCTGTTTCTGCCAGCAAGCAGCGTATGCCTAAGCTCATGTCATCCAACCTACCGGCGGCATTTAAGCGTGGCCCCACATAAAAACCTAGATCTTGCGCATTGCACGCGGGTATTTGTCGGCCACTGATGCGCAACAAGGCCAGTATGCCTAGCGAGCAAGCGCCGGCGCGAATCCGGCGCAAGCCTTGCTCCACTAAAATTCTATTGTTGTCATCCAATTTGACCAAGTCAGCCACCGTGCCCAGCGCCACCAAATCCAACAATTCGCTTAAATTGGGCGCGGCTTTTGTCGTGTAAGCACCACGCTCACGCAACTCGGCCCGTAGGGCGAGCAAAGCATAGAATATCACCCCTACCCCAGCCAAATGCTTGCTGGCAAAGTGGCAACCGTGCTGATTAGGGTTGATGATGCAAGCCGCCGCCGGCGTGATTGAGCCAGGCAAATGGTGGTCGGTGATGAGCACTTGCAGACCCAAGGCATGAGCGGCGGCCACGCCATCCACGCTGGCGATGCCGTTGTCCACGGTGATGATCACGTCGGGCTTTTGGCTGGCGGCCAAGGCCACGATTTCAGGGCTTAAACCATAGCCGTATTCGAAACGGTTGGGCACTAAAAAATCGACCGTGGCGCCCAATGCACGCAGGCCTTTAACCGCAACCGCGGTCGCCGTCGCGCCGTCGGCATCGTAATCGCCTATCACCAACAGTTTTTTATCGGCCGCGATGGCATCGGCCAATAATTTAGCCATGTGACCATTATTGGTCAGGGTGTCTGGTGGCAACAAATCGCTTAAATGGGCACTCAGCTGCTTGACAGCCGCCACCCCGCGGGCAGCCAGCAAGCGTGCCATGAGTGCGCTCACCCCGCTCGCCTGCAAATCGGCTACGACTATTGCTGGCGCTTGCCGTTGCACTATTCTTGTCATGCCCAATACCCCATCAGTGGGCGACTGCGACACCAAAATTTGTAAAGATCGCGAGGGCGCACCGTTAGCGACAAGGTTTGCTCATAAAATCCCAAATTTAACTGCAACTGGCTTATTTTTTGCCTCTGTAATGCCAACAACAGCGGCGCAAACCAATCGCTATCCAGCGTATCGTTGCAGGGCAAATGCACACGCAGATGACGCGGCGACTCAAGCAACAGCGCGGTAAAGTTAGCCACTAAAGCCGAAAAGGGTAAACCACTGAGTTGCGCCCAGCCTTGATAAAATACCTTATCGGCCATTAAGCTGCTCAGCTCATGGGCCAAGGCCGGCCGACTGGGCAAACAACCGCCACCAGAAAACCACACACTGTTAAGCGCCAACTCACCGGCCGCTTCACGCGCTACATTAACCGGATGCTCATGCAAGAGCATTTGCACTTCATTGAGCAGCGCCAACCAGCGCGATGCGTCCACGCCTTGCGCTAAGAACTCATGGACATTTCTTGCCAGCGCGGCACTGGGTAAGCTGGTTTTGATTTGCGGCGATTGCGCTGTGTGCACATACCAAGCACCGGAATGCCCGCGCATAAAACACAGGCCCTCTGCACTAAAATGTTGATTTAAACTGGCCAGCAGCACTTTTGCATGTTCAGCACTGACCGCTAAAGGCCACGATTCGTGCAAACTCAAGCAATCACGTTGCAACACCAAGTGCGCGGGGTCTGCTCTTAGCCAATAGCCGGTATCCGCCGCCAAGCCATCGGCCTGTGCGGCAATGGCCGCTAGGGGATAATCCGGCGTGGCGGACAAGCCAAATTGCTGACAAACCAAGGCTTCTAGCGGCAATGCTTGATGCCGTATTTGCCCTTTTGCCAGCAATTGCGCCAAGGCTGGGCTGGCTGGGTTGCTAAGCCAAGCGGCATTTAAATCGCAATCTAAGGTAAGGTTCACTGTTATTTATCTGGAAACGGTAGCCTAGATTTTACTTGCAAGCACTCAACTAGGGGGATATAAAAATAAAAAAACCAGCCCCTAGCAGGCGGCTGGTTTGATACTGCCCTGTGGCAAAAATGCTCAGTTAGTCATAACGGTGGGCGGCGTGGGCAGCCCATGAGCGCTCATCATTGTTAAACCAAGCTCGCCTAGCATGTTGCTGTGGGTGGCCAAGCGGGGCCAAATGGCTAGTCCTAGGAGTGTAATGCGTGATGGGTTCTATCAGCACATTGACGTCAATGTAGGTGCCAGGCTGACTGTTCATGAGCGTGCTGTAAGTTCGGCCATGGTATTCATAGCTGACCAAATAGCCACTGTTTACCGTTTGCCAATTATCCACTTGATAACAGCTTTGCACCGGCACGGTTCTGGCGGCTGAATTTTGATTAGCCGCCAGGCTGCTGCCGGCCAATGCCCCTACCCCAGCACCAACCGCGGCAGCGGCCACACGGCCATTGCCTTTGCCTATGGTATTACCCAGCAAGCCACCGGCAATGCCACCTATTAAGGCACCGGTGATGGAATTGTTATCGCGATAGCTTTGTTGCTGGTATTCGGTGCGGCATTCTTGCCGCGGAAAATTGACCCGGTCGGTTTGAGCAACACTGGATATGACGCGGGCGGTATCGCTGTATTGCTCGGCCGCTTGCAGTGGTAGGGTAAATAGGGCTGACGCCACACCGATTAGACTCGCTTTAATCACGCGGCTTGGGGTGCTATTGATTTGATTTTTTTGCATGGTATTTCTCCTAATTTGCTAGCCAACAAGGCCACTGTCGTTGCCATTTATTCTGCAACTAAGCCTTTAACGGGCGTAAGGGCCAATAGGTATACCAAACAATTGTTAATAAAATGTAATAGTGGTGATGCGCCGTCGCATGGCGCTTAAGACTATCGCCAGCCATGCCATGGCCAGCCAAAAAATCCGCCCAGCCTGTCTATGATTAATGCGATGGATTTACTTAATTAAATAAGTAATTGATATATTGAGTTATTTGCAGATGTAAATCTGTTTACTTTTGCCAAGCATCACGCAAGGTGACGGTGCGATTAAACACGGGCTTACCCGCCACGCTGTCTTTCTTATCGGCCACAAAATAACCGTGGCGCTCAAATTGAAAACGCGTTTCCGCCGACGCTTCTTTTAAACTGGGCTCCAGTTGTGCGGTAATGACGCTGACCGAATCGGCGTTCAACTCTGTCAAGAAATCCTTACCACCCTCACCCGGATGCGCTTCTTTAAACAATCTGTCGTACAAGCGCACTTCGCATTGGTAGGCGTGCGGCACCGATACCCAATGAATATTGCCTTTTACTTTAATGCTGTCGGCACCTGGCGTGCCAGACTTGGTGTCCGGCAAATACTCGCAATGCACCAACGTCACCTTGCCGGCGGCGTCTTTTTCAAAACCGGTACACTTAACCACATAGCCGTAACGCAAGCGCACCAAACCATCCGGCACCAGCCTAAAAAAGCCTTTACTGGGTTCTTCCATAAAGTCTTCGCGCTCTATCCATAATTCACGGGTCAAGGGCACGACGCGTTTAGCCAACTCTGGCTTAAGTGGGTGATTAGGTGCGAAGCAGTCCTCTACTTGATCGGCCGGGTAGTTATCAATCACCAGCTTGATTGGGTCTAACACGGCAATACGCCGCTCGGCAGACTCGTTGAGCACTTCCCGCATGCAGTCTTCCAGCGTGCTGTAATCTATCCAAGAATCCGCTTTGGACACGCCTATGCGATCGGTAAATAATTTAAAGCCTGCCGCCGTGTAGCCGCGACGACGGGCGCCGGCCAAGGTGGGCAAGCGCGGGTCATCCCAAGCGCTCACGTGTTTTTCTTCCACCAGTTGAATTAATTTACGTTTGGATAAAACCACGTAAGTTAGATTTAAGCGGGCAAATTCGTATTGCTTAGGTAAAGGCTGGGCCAACAAACCGGCCTCGGCCAGGCGAACTAATAGCCAATCGTAAAACGGTCGCTGGTCTTCAAACTCCAAGGTGCAAATGGAATGGGTGATTTGTTCCAAGGCATCTTCAATCGGGTGAGCAAAAGTGTACATGGGGTAGATGCACCATTTATCACCGGTATTATGATGGTGAGCGCGGCGCACACGGTAAATGGCGGGGTCACGCAAGTTGATGTTGGCTGAAGCCATGTCTATTTTGGCGCGTAACACCAAGCTGCCATCGGCGTACTGGCCATCGCGCATAGCGCGGAATAAGGCTAAGTTTTCCGCCACCGTGCGGTCACGCCAAGGCGAATTTTTACCGGCTTCGGTTAAGGTGCCACGGCTAACACGCATTTCATCGGCCGTTTGGCTGTCCACATAAGCATGGCCATTTTCGATTAAACATTCGGCCGCACGGTACATGAAATCGAAATAATTGCTGGCAAAATACAGGTTTTGCTCATGATCATTCTGCCAAGAAAAGCCCAGCCACTTAACCGCATCGGTGATGCTGTCGACGTATTCTTGGCTTTCTTTTTCTGGGTTGGTGTCATCAAAACGCAAATGGCAAACGCCGGCGTAATCCCGCGCCAAGCCAAAATTCAAAAAGATGGATTTGGCATGGCCTATGTGCAAATAGCCGTTGGGTTCAGGCGGAAAGCGTGTGCGTATTTTAGCAACATCCACTTGGCCTGCGGCTTGATGCCTAGCGTCGCCTGGGCTGCCTGCCCACTGACGGGACTGGTATACGCCTTGCTCTAAGTCTTTCTCTACTATCGCGCGTATAAAATTCGAGCCTAATGGGATGGGTGTTTTTTCTGATGCCATGGTGGACTTATGCTATAAAAAATGATTTCGCCTATTTTACACCATAGAAGTGAAATATCAGGCCGCCAGCCTAACAAGTCATGGACAAGGACAGGGTAATAATGGCTGTGCTAAACTGCTGCTTCATATGAATGCGCTTACCTTCCCTATCTTACGCCTACTCGCCGATGGAAAATTTCACTCCGGCGAAGCCATAGCCCAGCAATTCAAAGTATCGCGCGCCACGGTCTGGAATGCCTTACAGACAGCGGAAAAATTAGGCATAGAGCTATACTCGGTACGTGGCCGCGGCTACAAGCTACCGCAAGCGCTCACCCTGCTCGATGAGCAAGCCATATTGCAGGCCGTAGGCGAACAGCGCGCTTGGTTCAAACTGGAAGTGCACGACCATTTAGCCTCGACCAATAGCTACATGATGAAAAATTTAAACAGCGGTCAAGCGCATGCCAGTTGCGTGGTGACCAACTGGCAAAGCAACGGTCGCGGCCGACGCGGTCGCAGTTGGCAAGGTGGCTTAGGCGCCAGTTTAACCTTCTCCTTATTATGGCGCTTCCAATGCGGCGCATCGGCCTTGTCTGGCCTAAGTTTGGCGATAGGCGTGGCGCTGATACGCGCCCTGCATGGCTTGGGCATAGCACAAGCACAGCTTAAATGGCCAAATGATGTATTAATCATGAACCAGCAAGGGCTAGCAGAAAAACTGGCCGGCATCTTGATAGAACTGCAAGGCGACATGGAAGGCCCCAGCGCGGCCGTCATAGGCGTGGGCATCAACCTCAATTTGCCGACAAAAATCAAGCAGCAAATCGATCAAGCAGCTACCGATATCGCCAGCGTGGCTCCGCAGCCCATTGATCCCAACCACTTACTCGGCACCCTACTCAAACACTTAGCCCAAGTATTGAGTCAATTTGAGCAGCAAGGCTTTACTGGCCTGCGTGACGAATGGACCGCCTACCATGCCTTGCACCAGCAAGCCGTGAAAATGCTGCATCCGGATGGCAGAGAAACCTTGGGCACCGTCATAGGCGTGGCCGACGACGGTATCTTGTTAATCGACAGCGCCTTGGGCGAGCAACGTTTTTCATCGGGTGAAATTAGCCTACGCAGCGCGCATTAAGCCTTAAACGTGACTGTAGCTACAATGCATTTAATATGCCGACCCTACGGTCACCATAGGCCGGTGTTAGAATACTGAAAATAATTAAGCATTTCTTTGAATAATTTAAAACACATAACCCTACCTTTAAAAATGCTGTTACATAAAAGCAAACTTTATTACCGTTTGAGTATGTACCCTATGGGCGCACTCAAGCCATCTCAGCGGAGTTTGGCATGCTATTAGGAATAGATTGCGGTAACACCAAGACCAAGTGGGCGGTATTTAATCCAACCGGTGAAATCAGCGAATTTGGCAGCTGTTTAAACAGTCAATTAAGCGACGCTGCATTGCCCCACGCGATCAATTACCAGCGCGTGATAATTTCCAATGTGGCCAATGCAGCGCTCGGCGCCTGCTTGATCGAACGCCTGACAGAAACTGACATGCCCATACATAGCCTGCAATCGCCCGCCAGCATGGGTGGCTGGCGCAATCATTATGAGCCTGCGCAAAGTTTAGGCTGCGATCGTTTTGCCGCCATGATGGGCGCTTTTCATAAGGTCAACAGCTCTTGTGTGGTGGTAAATGTTGGCACAGCCGTCACCATAGACGCCTTGTCCATTAAAAATAAACACGCTGACTTTTTGGGTGGCCTCATATTGCCGGGCTTACATTTAATGCAAAATAGCCTAGCGCAAGCCACCGCACAATTGCCTGATAACGCATGGCAAAGCAACTTGCATTCTGTCGGCATTTTTGCCAAAAATACCCTAGACGCCATGCAAGTAGGTGCAGTGGCGGCCATAATTGGCGCCATACAGCAAATGGCGACTGCCTTAGCCGCGCACGACCAGCACGCGCCCCATATCTTAATTAGTGGTGGCGATGCCGCGCTAATAAAAACCCATTTAACGCTGACCACGCCCTGCAGCATGGTGGACAATTTGGTTTTGCACGGCTTGTATTGCATAGACCGTATACGGCAGAGTGAATAACCATGAAAAAATTAATCGCGTTGTTGTTAGTCATCAATTTAGCCTTATTCGGCTATTTCAATTTTGCGCCTGTTTTAGCCAAGCCGGCCAAACTGCCGGTAGCCGAAAACAACTTGGCGGACATTACCTTACTCAGCCCGACTGAAATAGCCGCCCTACCGGTAAAACCAGCGGTCGTTATCCCGACCACTGGCCCGATTAAACCTTAAAGCTCGCCGGCGACTGGCGCGCGCATAACTTTTCTGGTTTTTTTAATAAGGCACACCAATAAACCGCCTGTCTTCTACTATAATTTGCCTATGAAAATTTTACTCTCAAATGACGACGGCTATTTTTCCCCCGGCTTGGGCGTGCTGGCCACGCACATTGCAAAATTAGCCGACATCACCGTGGTCGCGCCTGAGCGCAACAGAAGTGGCGCCAGCAACTCTTTAACCTTAGACCGGCCCTTAAGTGTCAAAAAAGCCGCCAACGGCTTTTTCTACGTCAATGGCACACCCACCGATTGCGTGCACATTGCCCTCACCGGCCTCATGAGTGATATGCCAGACATGGTCATCAGCGGCATCAATGACGGTGCCAACATGGGCGACGACACGATTTATTCTGGCACGGTGGCCGCCGCCATGGAAGGCTATTTATTGGGCATACCATCGATTGCGGTTTCCATGTCACAACACAACGCCACGCACTTTGAGACGGCAGCCAAAGTGGTGGTCGAATTGATCCAGCATTACCAAAAAAACAATTTTGCTTCGACCACCCTACTCAACGTCAATGTACCCGACATCCCTTACCATGAATTGCAAGGACGCGTGGTCACGCGCTTGGGCAAACGGCACAAAGCCGAACCGGTGGTGCAACTTAAAACGCCGCGCAATGAAACGGTGTATTGGGTAGGCGCTGCCGGTTCACCTAACGACGGCGGCCCTGGCACAGACTTTTACGCGGTGGCCAATAAGCAAGTGTCCATGTCACCGATACAAGTGGATCTCACCAACCACACGCAATTAACAGAAATCAATGATTGGCTAAACCTAAGCCATCATGCCTACCGTGGGCGCAATTAAGTGGCTATTTTAAGAAGCGCCGCACAAACCACCGGCATAGGCATGACGTCGCAACGTACCCGCGACCGCATGTTGGTGCGTTTGCGCGAACAAGGGGTCAAAGACGAAGTTGTGCTTTCTGCCATGGCAGCCATTCCTCGGCATATTTTTGTCGATGAAGCCTTGTCCATACGCGCTTACGAAGACGTTTCACTGCCCATAGGTTACGGCCAAACCATCTCACAACCGTATATCGTTGGTCGCATGTCTGAGGTATTGCGTAATGGCTTGAATTTGAAAAAAGTGCTGGAAATCGGTACCGGTTGCGGCTACCAAACCGCGGTGTTATCTAAACTCGCCAAAGAAGTCTATTCAGTGGAGCGCATACGGCCGCTGGTAATGAAAGCCCGTGAACATCTACGTGACCTCAAATGCACCAACGTAAAATTAGGCCACGCCGATGGCAATATGGGGCTGACTGAGTTCGCGCCCTTTGATGGCATCATCGTCACGGCGGCGGCCAGTCATATCCCACAGGATTTGCTGGATCAGCTCGCCGTAGGCGGACGCTTGATCATCCCGGTAGGCACGGACGAACAAGTTTTACACTTGGTCGAACGCCTATCTAAACATGACTATCAGCAAAGCAAATTGGAAGCGGTCAAATTTGTACCTTTATTAGGTGGCACCCAATAACCATGCGTTATCTACTGGCATTTTTCAGTATAGGCTTATTGCTTAATCTAGCAGCGTGCAGCAGCAGCCCGCCCGCCCCTGTCATAGACCGCCTGCCTGCCAATGCCAGCAAGAGCGAGCCTAGCAACATCAAAAAACAAACGGTGGCAGTACGACCCACCTACAAGCCAGGTGACTGGCGGCCAGACACTTACACGGTAAAAAAAGGCGATAGCTTATTTAGCATAGGGCTGGAATACGGCTATTACTACAAAGACATCGCACTGGCCAACAACATCAGCGCACCCTACAACATCAAAGTGGGCCAGGTATTAAAACTGAATGCCGGCAAAGCGCTGAACCCAGACAACAATGGCGTTGAAATTAATGCCATCAAGCCCGAATCCGGCTTAGCCAGCGTCAACCTCAGCGAACCCAAAGGCTTGCGTGAACCCTATAGCGATGACGCCTTGAATAAAACCCAGGCTAAGCCGAATGCTAGCAGCAACGCCGCCACAGAAGTAAAAGCGGATAACAAAACCAGCGTTGAAACCACGGACAACATTGATTGGGCTTGGCCCACCAAAGGCAAGGTGGTGGCTAATTTCAACGAATCCAGCAATAAAGGCTTGGACATAGCCGGCAGCCCAGGCCAAGCCGTCAATGCCGCCGCCGCCGGTCGCGTCATATACAGCGGTTCGGACTTACGCGGTTATGGCAAGCTGGTCATCATCAAACACAACCCTAATTATTTATCCGTTTATGCACACAACAATCAAATTTTGGTTAAAGAAGGCCAGCAAATCAGCTTGGGGCAAAAAATCGCAGAAATGGGCAGCAGCGACAGCAACACGGTAAAACTGCATTTTGAAATTCGCCGCCAAGGCAAATCCGTCGACCCCCTTAAGTACTTAGCCGCCCTGCAATAAACGTAAAAAAAGCGGCTGAGCCGCTTTTTTATGGGATGCATGCCGTGACAGACTATTTGGCTGCCTGGTCCGCGTAATACGAACGCACACCCTTCATATCAAATTCACGCGCCCATTTAATGATTTCCGCGAAAGCCGGCGCACCAATCTCACCTACTTGGGCGTGTATGCCCGCTTGCTCACGTATGACCAAAAAACCGGGGATTTGATTGACTTGGAAATACTCGCCAATCTCAGGATCGGCTTCGGTATTCACCATACCAAAAACAATGTCTGGGTTAGCGGCAGCGGCGGCTTCAAAAGTAGGGGTAAAGGCCACGCAAGGATCACACCAAGGTGCCCAAAAATCGACGATAACAAAATCGTTTTTCTCTATGGTGTCTTTGAAATTCGCTTTAGTTAATGCAACAACGGCCATGACGGAATCCTAAATTTAATGGGTTAACTTGCTAATTTTAATTGCGAACGAGAGTTTAGCAGACCTGGCGCCATTAGTTAAGACTTAAGCGCACCGAGCATTAGCCCCAGTGGTTTGAAAAAAACAAGCCATCCAAAGGCAAACGCGAACGGTCAGCTTGTTCACGCGCCAGCACTTCGGGGCTTAATGTGTCAAGGGCGGCGGCATAACCCACGCTAATCATGCTCATGAGCGTGTATTGACTGGGCACATTGAATTTTTCACGGGCTAAATCAGCCGCAAAGCCTCCTAGCTGATGCGCCATCAAACCCATGCTGGTGGCTTGTAAACACAAATTTTCAGCAGCGGCACCGCAATCGTATTGGGCCCAGCGATTAGGCTGCTGATTATGCCTAAACAAGCTGTCGGCACAAAGCAAAAACAGCACAGGCGCATCTTTTACCCAAGCTTGGTTGCCCTCTGACAAGCAATCGAAAGCAGATTGCCAAGCAACGCTGTCACTGGCTTTATTCCAGACGATAAAACGCCAGGGCTGATCACCAAAACAAGACGGCGCCCAGCGCGCGGCTTCCATCAAAGCGGTCATCTGCATGGGGCTGATGGGCTGCTCGGCAGCGTAAGCACGGCCACTCCAGCGCTGGGCTATGGTTTCATTAAGCGGGACTTGGCTAATCGCAGGCTTATGCATGGCGCACTCAAATTAAGCTAAAGACACGATGGCTTCGATTTCCAGCAACACGTCACGTGGCAATTTAGCCACTTGCACAGTAGAACGCGCTGGCTTATGGCCGGCAAATACCTCGCCATACACGGTGTTCATGGCGACGAAATCGTCTAAATTTTTTAAAAACACGGTGGTCTTTGCCACTTTACTTAAATCGGCACCGGCCGCCTCTATGACGGCTTTTAAATTAGCCAACACTTGGCGGGTTTGTTCGCTAATGTCGCCGTCATTCAAACTGCCGTCTGGACGCAGGGCAATTTGCCCAGAAGTAAACAATACATCGCCGACCACCATGGCTTGAGAATAAGGACCGATGGCGGCTGGTGCATTAGGCGTTTGGATAAAGTGCATATAAAAACCTTGCTATTAAAGATTAGATGTTAGCCGGGTCGAAATAGTCAAAATGCGCCCGTTTAACGTTGCAAAAAAGCTCATAAGCGATGGTGCCAGCACTTTGTGCCACCCAATTAGCTGGCACCTGCTTGCCCCATAACTCAACCTGACTATTAAGACCGGCCGTTGGTATGTCGCTTAAATCGACGTACAGCATGTCCATAGAGACGCACCCTAACAAACGCGTCATTGTGCCATCAACGGCAATCGGCGTGCCGGTTTGCGCGGATCTAGGGTAACCGTCCGCGTAACCACACGCCACCACCCCGATGCGCATGGCCTTATCCGCCGTGAATAAACTGCCGTAGCCTATGGCGTCACCTTTTTCCAACTGACGTAGCGCGATGATGCGTGAGCTAAAATGCATCACCGGCTCTAATAGATCGGGCTGAACGGGCTGCATAATCGGATGCGCACCATACAGCATGATGCCTGGCCTAGACCAGTGCTGCTTGGTGTTGATAACTTGATTTAACTGAGGCCATGCCAATATGGCCGCCGAATTAGCCACGCTACTGGTATGCGCTGTCGGCAAATCGGCCAGCGTCGTTTGAAAAACCGCCAACTGTTGCATGGTGTGGCCAGAACTCAAATTGTCGGCATTGGCTAAATGGGTCATGGGCACAATGCTCGCCACATTGTGGTGCCCTTTTAACTGCTGATAGGCCTTGATATAGGCATGCGGTGACAAGCCTAGCCTGTGCATGCCGCTGTCCATCTTCAACCACACTGGCACCGCCCGGGCTAATTTAGCCGCCAGCAATATGTCCACTTGCCATGGCGCGTGTACTACCAAGCATAAATCATGCTGAACGATGACGCTTAATTCAGCGGCAGCAAAAAACCCTTCTAACAACAAAATCGGATCCGCAATGCCCGCCTCACGCAGTTGCAAGGCTTCTTCCAGCGTCGCCACGGCAAAGCCATCCGCTTCATTTTTGAGTGCTTTAGCACAATGCACCGCGCCATGGCCATAAGCATTGGCTTTAATAACCGCCAAGGCCTTACCGGCTAACTGCTGTTTAGCCATGCGGTAATTGTGCCTAAAAGCATCTAAGCGTATGTGTACAGTGGTGGGACGCGACATTTTTTCAATATTCAGAGCATGGAGACTAAAGGTTTACACGCGCTTATTGTAGCGACTTCCGCCCTATCGACCAAGCACCAAAGCACAGTCAGCGCATGAGCGCGCCCAAGAATAAAAAATGGCTTACAGCCGTTTAACTGTAAGCCATGATTTAAATTGGTCGGGACAGCAAGATTCGAACTTGCGACCCCTAGTCCCCCAGACTAGTACGCTACCAGGCTGCGCTATGCCCCGAACCGACGTTGTGGCCTTGCCACAACAGGGCGCCATTATAACGCAAAAGGTCCAGCACTTTAAAACGGGGAAGCGAAATAATGTTAAATAGTTTGCACGCGCAATAGCTTGAGTATGGCTTGCATCTCCAGTTTGACTGCCGTGAAATCAAAACCGTTGGGGCTGGCATCTGCGCCCGCCATTAAATCCAGTTGGGGACTTGTTTGAGTTGCGTGGTTGCTGTCGCCCTCCGCGCCTTCTAAGCGGTTGCGCGCGCCACTGATGGTAAAGCCTTGCTCGTATAACAGTTCGCGTATACGGCGTATTAACAAGACTTCATGGTGTTGGTAGTAGCGGCGGTTGCCACGGCGTTTTACCGGTTTGAGCTGAGTAAACTCTTGTTCCCAATAGCGCAGCACGTGTGGCTTAACTCCACAAAGCTCACTGACCTCGCCTATAGTAAAGTAACGCTTGGCGGGGATGGGTGGCAACTGCAATTTTGGCACGGGCTCACTCATACGGCATATTCTCACTTAACACTTCAATGGATAAGCCCTTAAACAAGCCATCCGCAGGATTGGGTTTTAATTCAGGTAATTCGCCTCAACCTTGGCTTTTAATTTTTGACTGGCATGGAACGTCACCACGCGACGTGCGGAAATAGGGATTTCTTCCCCTGTTTTTGGGTTGCGGCCAGGGCGCTCTGATTTTTTACGCAATTCAAAATTACCAAAACCGGATAATTTAACACTGTCGCCGGCTTCTAAAGCGATGCGCACTTCTTCAAAAAATGCTTCCACCATGTCTTTGGCTTCGCGTTTATTCAACCCAACTTGCTCATAAAGCAAATCTGCAAGTTCAGCTTTTGTTAAGGTCATACCCCACTCCCATTTATTGCTAGCTTATAAAAGCCTAATCTCGAATTAATAAAGCCCTGCGCCATACGAAAAACAGCCCACACGGGTGAGCTAATTTCTTAAAACAGCATTGCAGTCATTTTGTAATAATTGTAGCAGATTTGCCATGACTGCATCGGCATCGCTATCTGTTAAAGTTTTTTGAGTATCGTGCATAAGTACTGATAATGCAAGGCTTTTTTTATTTTCATCTATGCCTGGGCCTTGATAGATATCGAACAAGGCCACATCCTGCAACAGCGGAATATGCGCCTGTTTAATGCTAGCCAATAGCCGATTCACCGGCAAACTGGCATCCACCACCACCGCCAAATCGCGACGCACCGGCAACAATTTTGACACTTCTTGGTAGGCCGGGATGCGGCGGTTCAATAAAGCACAGACGTCCAATTCAAACAAGAAGGTGCTTTTGGTCAAATTGTAATGTTGCTGCCATTTTGGATGCAACTTACCCAAGCAACCTATGCGCAGACCGTCCAATAAAATGTCTGCGGTCTGGCCTGGGTGCAAGGCGCTGTGTTCGGCTTTTTCATAACTGGGCGTTTTAGCCAAGGCGGCATCACCGAGCAGAGCATCCACATGGGCTTTAACGTCAAAGAAATCCACCTCGGCATTGCTCGCGCCCCATTGCTCGGGTTTCGCACTGCCGTAGGCCAAGCCAGCAATCCGCGTGGTTTCAATAAAAGCCTGTTTTTGTTGATCGGCATACTGGTAGGTGGCACCCATTTCGAACAGAAACGCGCGCTCTTGCTTGCGGTTTAAGTTATACACCAAACTGTCCAATAAGCCGCCCCACAAACTGCTGCGCATGACGCTTAAATTGCTAGCAATCGGGTTTTTCAATCTAATCGGCTGGGCGTTGGCCAACAAATCCGTTTCCCAAGCCTCATCGACAAAGCTGTAGTTGACCAATTCTTGATAGCCCGCCGCCACCAAACCATCGCGCAAGGTGTTTTGCTGAGCACGCGCTTCTGGCGCTTCCAGCATGTCCAAAGCAGCCACTGGCGCAGTAGCCGGTATGTGATCGTAACCGTGTAAGCGGGCAATTTCTTCGATCAAATCTTCTTCTATATTAATGTCAAAACGGTAACTGGGTGGGTCTACGGTAAATACCGCATCGCTAACGGTATAAGAGAAGCCTAACTGGCTGAGTAACTGCGCTACTTTTTCTTGGGTAAAAGCGATGCCCAACACCGAAATTAAGCGATTTAAACGCAATTTGACCGCATGCCTGATTGGCAATGCGCCCGTCACTTCCGTGACTGTACCGGCCAAACCACCGCACAACTGTTTAATCAATTGCGTGGCCAGTTCCAGCGCATTACGCGCATTAGCAAAGTCCACGCCACGTTCAAATCGGTAGGATGAATCGGTGCTTAAACCCAATCTACGGGCTTTGCCGGCAATCACGGCTGGTGTGAAAAAGGCGCTTTCTAAAAAGACCGAGGTCGTGGCCTCATCCACCGAGGTCGCTTGACCGCCCATAATCCCCGCTAAGGCGATGGCCCCGCTGGCATCGGCAATCACCAAATCATCACTTTTTAATGCCACGCTTTGCTCATTGAGTAAAGTGATCTGCTCATTTTCATGGGCGAAACGCACGCGGATGCCACCGTTCAATTTGGCCGCATCAAAAGCATGCATGGGCTGACCTAAGGCCAGCAAGACATAGTTAGTCACGTCAACCAGCACATTGATACCGCGCAAACCACTGCGTTCCAAACGCTTAATCATCCAATCTGGCGTGCTGGCTTTAGCATTAAGCCCCGTGATTAAACGGCCGCAATAGCGCGGGCAAGCGACTTGCTCGCTCACGGCAACCGCTAAGCTGCCTGCCGTGTCGTTGGTCACGGGCTCAATCTCGTCAAAGCGAGTGCTGGCACCGGTGATGGCCGCCACATCGCGGGCAATGCCTTTAAGGCTTAAGCAATCACTGCGGTTAGGGGTGAGTTTAAGCGTGAGCAAATGGTCGTCTAAGTCCAGGTATTGACGGATGTCTTGGCCTATAGGCGCCAGGCTGTCTAATTCCAATAGGCCACTGGCTTCGGCCGTCAAGCCTAATTCTTTGGATGAGCACATCATGCCAAACGATTCCACACCTCGGACTTTGGCTTGTTTGATAGAAATGCCAGGCAGTTCCGCACCCACCAAGGCACAAGGAGCGATTAAACCAGCCCGCGCATTGGCTGCCCCACAAACAATTTGTATGGGTTGATCCCCACCCACATCAACCACACACACTTGCAAGCGGTCGGCATCCGGATGCTTGGCCACGCTGACAATTTTTGCCACCACCACTTGACTGAAAGGGGCCGCGACCGGCTGCATATCTTCCACTTCCAGACCGGCCATGGTCAAAGCATGACTCAATGCCTGACTGTCTAAATCCGTACTCACCAGACTGCGTAACCAATTTTCTGAAAACTGCATAATGCTTTTAACCTTAAGGAAAAACGTGACGGAACGCGCTGACCGCGCTATTTAAACTGGCTTAAAAAACGCAAATCATTGTTAAAGAAATGGCGCAAATCATTCACCCCATAACGCAACATGGTTAAGCGCTCTACGCCCAATCCAAACGCAAAACCACGGTATTTTTCACTGTCTATATTGACGTGTTTAAACACTTCCGGATGCACCATGCCACAGCCGCCAATTTCAAGCCAACCGCCATTCCAGCTCATGTCCATTTCCGCAGAAGGTTCGGTGAAGGGGAAAAAGGACGGACGAAAACGCACGGTTAAATCGTCACGTTCAAAGAATTTTTGTAAGAAGTCTTGCACCACGCCTTTTAAATTAGCAAAGCTGATGTCTTCATCCACCCACAAGCCTTCCACTTGGTGAAACATAGGCGAATGCGTGGCATCCGAATCAACACGGTAAACACGGCCAGGCGCAATGATTTTAAGGGGCGGCGTTTTTTGCGTTTTCAGCGCATTTTCCATGTAGCGCACTTGCACCGGAGAGGTGTGGGTACGCAGCACGTTCGCCTCGTCTATGTAAAAAGTATCGTGCATGGCACGCGCCGGATGATCTTCGGGGATGTTAAGGGCGGTGAAGTTATAAAAATCGGTTTCAATTTCAGGGCCGGTCGCCACTTCGAAACCAATCGAATGAAATAACTGCTCTATACGTTGCAAGGTAAGCGTCACCGGATGCAAGCCCCCTGTTGATTGCGCACGTGCTGGCAAACTCACGTCTATGGACTCTTGCGCCAACTGCTTGGCTTGCTCGGCATCCAGCAACGCTTCACGACGTGCGGTCAGCGCCGCCTCCACCGCTTGTTTAACCACATTGATGGCAGATCCTGCAGCCGGGCGCTCTTCGTTAGTCAGTTTACCCAAGCCTTTCAAGGCGTCGGTCAGCAAGCCGGTTTTGCCCAAGTATTTAGCTTTAGCAATTTCCAAATCATTCATGTTGGCGCTCTGAGCAAAATCAGTTTGCGCCTGTGAAATTAAATGCGTTAAATCTGTCATGGCTATGCGGGTCTTTAATGGGCGGTATTTTTATTTAATTGCATAATTTTACAGCAAAAAAAAGAGGCCTAAGCCTCTTTTTTTACTTATTTTTCAAATAAGTGGGTTGACTAAACTGCCAAGGCTTTTTTAGCCATTTCAACAAATTGGCCGAATGCCGTTTTGTCAAACACCGCTAAATCTGCCAGCACTTTACGATCCACCTCAATGGCGGCTTTTTTCAAGCCATTCATGAAGCGGCTGTAAGTCAAACCACACTCACGTGCACCGGCATTAATACGAGCAATCCACAAAGTGCGGAATTGACGTTTTTTCTGACGGCGGTCACGGTAAGCGTATTGACCGGCTTTCATTACCGCTTGCTTGGCAACGCGGTAAACGTTTTTACGACGACCGCGATAACCTTTAGCGGCTTTTAATATTTTCTTGTGTCTTGCACGAGCGATGACACCACGTTTTACTCTAGGCATATCGGTCTCCTTATCGTGTAGGCATCATGGCGCGTACGCGCTTGACGTCAGTTGCTGAGATGATCGCCGTGCCGCGTAGTTTACGCTTTTGCTTGGTGGTCTTTTTGGTTAGGATATGGCGTAAGTGAGAGTGGGTACGTTTCACTTTACCATTACCCAAGAATTTGAAGCGCTTTTTGGCGCCACTCTTGGTTTTCATTTTTGGCATTTTGTTCTCCTTGAACTTAAGTTATGAGTGCTTAGGCATGCCGTTAAGCCGTATCACTCGGGATCTTACTAAAAACTACGAACTCTTTTTGGGTGGCCCTAAAACCATCACCATTTGGCGGCCTTCCATTTTTGGAAACTGCTCCACCACCGCTACGTCTTTTGTGTCTGCCTCTACCCGTCTTAACAGAGCCAAACCGAATTCTTGATGGGTAATCTCACGACCTCTAAAACGCAAAGTAATTTTCGCTTTATCACCATCTTGTATGAAACGTATGATGTTGCGCACTTTGATTGCGTAGTCGCCGTCATCGGTACCCGGGCGAAACTTCACTTCTTTAATGCTTACTTGCTTTTGCTTAAGTTTAACTTCGTGCTGCTTTTTACTTTCAGCGTATTTAAACTTACCGTAATCCAATAACCTGCACACGGGCGGCTCGGCATTCGGCGCGATTTCCACAAGATCAATATCCGCTTCTTCTGCTCTTGCAAAGGCCTCTGTTAAAGACATGATGCCTAAAGGCTCACCTTCTATGCCCACCAAACGAACTTGCGACCCTGTTATGTCGCCATTAATTCGTGTTTCTTTTTCCTGTGCTATATCAAATTCTCCAAATAGTTAAGCCGCGCATTTCCAGAAAACAACCCAAGCAAATGTTTCATTACTCGCTTAAGTTAAAGCTAAACCCTGGTTGTTACCTCTGCTTTTAAGCGTTCAATTAACGCTGCAATCGGCATAGAACCTAAGTCTTCGCCTTTTCTGTTACGCACGGCCACATGTCCTGTTTGCATCTCACGCTCACCTGCTACTAACAAGTAAGGCATTTTTTGCATACTATGTTCGCGTATTTTATAGGTTATCTTCTCATTTCTCAAGTCAAATTCGCAACGTAAGCCATTTTTCTTCAACATTTCAACCACTTGGCGCACGTAATCGGCTTGATTTTCTGAAATATTGAGCACCATCACTTGCACCGGCGCCAACCAAAGCGGCATGGCGCCAGCGTAATGCTCTATCAATATGCCGATAAAGCGCTCCATGGATCCGACAATAGCTCTGTGCAACATCACCGGCCGTTGACGGCTGTTATCCTCCGCCACGTACTCGGCACCTAAACGCTCGGGCAAATTGGAATCGAGCTGTATGGTGCCACACTGCCACAACCTACCCAGCGAATCCTTAAGGGTGAATTCAATTTTAGGGCCATAAAAAGCGCCCTCGCCGGCTTGGTATTCAAAATCCAAGTTGTTTGATTTAAGTGCATTGGCCAACGCGGTCTCGGCTTTATCCCAATCCGCATCGCTGCCTATGCGCTTTTCCGGGCGAGTAGAAAGCTTGACCAAGACATCGCTAAAGCCAAAATCACCGTAGGCCTTGTACAGCATCTTAATGAAATCGGCCACTTCGGCCTCAACTTGATTTTCAGCACAGAATATATGCGCATCGTCTTGGGTAAAGCCGCGTACACGCATGAGGCCATGCAAAGATCCGGAAGGCTCATTACGATGGCACGAACCAAACTCAGCCAAGCGTAAGGGCAAATCGCGGTAACTGTGCAAGCTGCTGTTAAAAATTTGCACGTGGCCAGGGCAATTCATCGGCTTAACCGCATAATCACGGCTTTCAGAGGCGGTAACAAACATGCCTTCGCGGTAGTTTTGCCAATGACCAGACTTCTCCCACAGGGTTTTATCCATGATGGTGGGCGTGCGCACTTCTTGGTAATTAAAGTCGCGGAACATTTTACGCATGTACTGCTCGACTTCTTGCCAGATGCTCCAACCGCGTGGGTGCCAAAACACCATGCCGGGCGCATCGTCTTGCATATGAAAATAATCCAGCTGCTTGCCCAATTTCCTGTGATCACGCTTTTCCGCTTCTTCCAATTGGAACAAATGTGCTTCCAACTCTTCTTTATTGCGCCATGCTGTGCCGTATACGCGTTGCAGCATTTCATTATTGCTGTCGCCACGCCAATACGCACCGGCTAATTTCATCAGCTTGAAGGCTTTTAACTTGCCGGTATTGGGCACGTGCGGGCCGCGGCAAAGGTCAGTAAAACTGCCTTCGCTGTACAGCGACACGTCTTCGCCGGCTGGGATGCTGGCAATAATCTCCGCCTTATAATCTTCATTAATGGCTTTGAAATAAGCCACCGCCTCGTCACGCGGCAACACCTTGCGTGTGACTGGCTCGTCTTTTTTCGCCAATTCCAGCATTTTCTTTTCAATAGCGATTAAATCTTCTGGGGTAAACGGACGCTTGTAGGAAAAGTCATAAAAGAAGCCGTGTTCAATGACCGGGCCTATGGTGACTTGCGCATCGGGGAATAACTCTTTGACCGCATAAGCTAACAAATGCGCGGTGGAATGACGAATGATGTCTAAACCCTCGTCACTTTTATCGGTAATGATGGCTAAGTCTGCATCCTTGGTAATGAGATAAGCCGTGTCCACCAACACACCGTCAACCTTGCCGGCCAATGCCGCCTTGGCCAAACCAGCACCAATATTCATGGCCACATCTGCCACCGTAACGGAAGCCGCAAAACTACGTTCAGAGCCATCAGGCAAACGAATTATAGGCATAGCACCCTCATCTTAAATAGAAAAGCCGTTAATTAACGGCTTTTGCTGGCATATCTGGTAGGCAGTAGCAGACTCGAACTGCTGACCTCTTGGATGTCGACCAAGCGCTCTAACCAACTGAGCTAACCGCCTGTATTTTTTCGCTTACTCTAAGCGTTTACACCTATCATCAGGCTTAAATTCAAACAGAGCGCGATTTTAGCTGATTGTGGCCTTGGGCGCAAATTCTCTAGGCGCTTATTCGCAGACCGTCATGCCGATTAATCCTCATGCGCGGTGCCAATTAAGCAACAATGCTAAATAACCGGCCTGATAATCTGGATAGCGTAATTTAAAACCGCTAGCCTGCATCAGGCTACTGTTAAGACGCTTACCCCCTTCAGCAGCCTGCTGCCAATTTTCCGGCTGAGCTAATTGCATTTGCTCGGCAAGGTAAGTCAGCACCTCGTATATGGGTGCAGGGCCGTCATCACTCACTATGTAACAAGGTGCAAGCCCCTGTCCTGCCAACACCTGCTCCATTAGAAAAGCCGTGAAAGCGGCCGCGTCATCGCGGTGTATACGATTGCTCCAACTGTTTTGTGGGGGCCAAGCTTGATTCATGACCATGTTAATCATGCGAAAACGCCCAGGCCCGTATAGCCCAGATAAACGCAAGGCGGTGGCGCCACAGGGCAAGCCTTGCAACAGTTGCTCGGCTTGCAACAAGCGCTGCCCAGCAAAATCAATCGGGCTGGCCGGCGTAGCTTCGTCCAGCCACTCACCTTCATCCTGACCGTAAACACGCGTGCTGGAGATGAAAAACACACGGCGCAAGGCCCTGTTTTCTCTCTGAGTTGCCAACACATGGGCTAATCCCGTTACGTATTGTGCTTGGTAGGCCGCATCCGTTTGCTCGTCGGCCGCCACGCAATACACGATCAGTTCAGGGTTGAGCGTATGCAGTGCTTGCAGACTGGCTGGGGCGGTGACATCGCCTTGCAGCATGGTGATATTGGGCTGGCCGGCAGAGGCCTGTCGTCTTAGGCCAAAAACCGCATGCCGCTCCGCCAGAAGATCGGCGATGGCCAAGCCCAGATCCCCACAACCGACAATAAGAACTTTAGCCAAAGCCGGGGCAGACCACTTTAAGTCGCTAGCAAGTGCGGATGCTGGGCTAAATATTTCTCTGCCCTGAACAAGGCAATGATGGATTTGCCATCGCTGATTTGACCGTTTTCTATCAAAGCCAAGCAGTCAGAAAAACTAAGCTCAAACAACTCCAAGGCTTCGTCTGCATCGCGCTGGTGTGGCCCCGGCGTCAGATTTAAGGCCAAATACATATGAATCACTTCATTGGAATAGCCTATGCACGGGTGTTGCTGGCCAAGGGCCAGCCATTCTTTAGCGCTGTAACCGGTTTCTTCTAAGAGCTCACGCTGGGCAGTGGCTAAAGGCGCTTCACCGGCATCGATTTTACCGGCAGGCAGTTCTATGAAGACTTGATGCAAGGGGTAGCGAAATTGTTTTTCTAGCAAGACGTGGCCATTGGGCAAGATGGCTACCACCACCACCGCGCCAGGGTGGACCACGTATTCGCGCTGACTGGCATTGCCATTAGGTAAGCGCACTTGATCGCACTTTAGCGTCAACATGCCTCCCGTGCTAAGCGTCTCCGAGCTTAAGCAATGTTCGGTTAAATCATTAATGCTGTTTACCATACCCTAAGCCATGGGGATCTAAGGCAACTTAACTTAAACTGCTGGTAATGGTGTAGATGCACACTTCGATTAGCTTTTCTGGCAGCAAGCCTATGACCAATAAAGCCAAGGCATTCACACTCAAGACCAAGCGCATGTCCATGGGCGCAGTAATGGGATGCGCATCCAGCGGCTCATCAAAATACATGAGCTTGATAACGCGTAAATAATAAAACGCCCCTATCACCGCCATCAACACCGCAAACACCACCAACCAGACATAACCCGCTGCTAAAGCGGCTTGCAGCACGCTAAACTTAGCATAAAATCCCAGTGTGGGTGGCACGCCAGCCATGCTGAACATGACGATGAGCATTAAAAAAGCATGCCAAGGGCTGCGCTGATTCAAGCCTTTTAAATCATCCAATTTATCCGCTTCAAACCCCTGACGGGACAGCAACAAAATGATGCCAAAGCCGGCCAAGGTCATCAACACGTAGCTGACTATGTAAAACATGGCGAAAATAAAGCCATTCATGGTCACGCTCATTAAGCCATACAAGAGAAAGCCCACGTGGGAAATGGTTGAATAGGCCAGCATCCGCTTTAAGTTGGTTTGGGCAATCGCCGTGATGTTACCAATGACAATAGACAACACGGCCATGATCATCAGCATTTGCTGCCAATCGGCGGCCAAGGTTGGCAAGGCCTGCACCAATAAACGTATCAGGAAGGCAAACGCGGCCAACTTAGGCACGGAGCTAATCAGCATGGTCACCGCAGTCGGCGAGCCCTCATACACGTCCGGCACCCACATTTGAAATGGCACGGCACCTAATTTGAAAGCCAAGCCGGCCACGATAAACACCAAGCCCAAAATAAGCACCGCATGCATCTTAGGGCCGGCCATTAAAGCCGTGTTTATTTCGGCAATATTTAAGCTGCCCGTCATGCCGTATATCATGCTCATGCCGTACAGCAACATGCCTGAAGCCAAAGCGCCTAAGACAAAATACTTCATGGCGGCTTCGGTGGCTTTGGCGTTGTCCCGGTCCATGGCCACCAAGGCATACAGACTTAAAGACAGCAACTCCAAGCCCACGTATAGGGTGAGCAGGCTTTGCCCTGACACCATCACCATCATGCCTAGCAATGAAAACAGCACCAAGGCATAAAACTCGCCACGGAACATGGCGCGTTGTTGCAAATATTGCCTGCTATAGACAAACACAAACGAAGTGCCTAAGTACATCATCATCTTGAGCACGTCCGCCATCCCATCGTCCACAAAAGCGCCGCTAAAAGCAGTGCTGACACTGGGTACATGGCTGCTAAAGCTAAAATAAGCAGCCGCTATTAAGGTTAATTGCGCCAAGACATAAATGGCCATGCGCTGGGCTGGCTTTAAAAATAAATCGACCAATAAGATCACCATGGCCATGCCTAACACTATCAGTTCAGGCAAAGCCGTCATGAGGTCGTAACGTATATTTTCCATAGCTTATAGCCCTGCTGGCAAACTGGCGGGCAGTTTGCTTTTTGCTAAATGAGTAAGAAGTTCGGTCACCGTGGCATTACTCATGTCGGTCACCATTTGTGGGTAAACACCTAGGGCTAACACCATTACAGCCAATAGGGCCAGTATGAAAAATTCACGCTTATTTAAATCGCTCAAAGCGGCTACCTTGTCGTTGGCTACCGCCCCATAAAACACCCTCTTCACCATCCACAGGGTATAAGCTGCACCAAATATCAGAGTGAAAGCGGCTAAAAAGGCATACCAGAAATTGCTTTGTACGGCAGCCAATATCACCATAAACTCACCGACAAAACCGGAGGTGCCTGGCAAGCCGGCGTTGGCCATAGCAAAGAATACCGCAAACGCCGCAAAGACCGGCATGCTGTTGGCCACCCCACCGTAGGCTTCGATTTGCCTGCTGTGCATGCGGTCATAGAGCACGCCCACGCAAAGGAACATGGCCGCCGATATAAAGCCGTGCGACAGCATTTGCACGATGGCGCCTTCCAAGCCTAGGTTGCTGAATAAGAAAAAGCCTAAGGTGACAAAACCCATGTGCGAGATGGACGAATAAGCAATCAGCTTTTTCATGTCTTTTTGCACCAAGGCCACCAAGGCAATGTAAACAATGGCGATTAAGGACAGGGCTATCATGTAGCCTGCCAAATGCTGGGCGGCATCCGGCGCGATGGGCATGGCAAAACGCAAAAAGCTGTAGCCGCCCAATTTAAGCGCAATTGCAGCCAACACCACCGAACCACCGGTAGGCGCTTCCACGTGGGCATCCGGCAACCAAGTGTGCACAGGCCACATCGGTATTTTTACCGCAAAAGCCGCAACAAATGCCAAAAACACCAGCACTTGCACGGACAATGGCATGGGGAAACGGTAGAAATCGGCAATTTCAAAACTGCCGGTATTTAAATACAAGTAGATGAAAGCCACCAACATCAAGAGCGAACCAAGCAAGGTGTAGAGAAAGAACTTCACCGTGGCGTAGACGCGATTCGGTCCACCCCAAATACCTATCACCAAGAACATGGGGATGAGCATGGCTTCCCAAAACACATAATACAAAATGGCATCCAAGGCGCTAAACACCCCTATCATCAAGCCACTCATAATCAAGAAGCAAGCCATGTACTGTGCCACGCGTTTTTGTATGACTTCCCATGCGGAAATAATCACGATCAGCGTGGTGAAACTGGTAAGCAAGATCAAGGGCACGGCCAAGCCATCGGCGCCTAAATGGTAATTGATATTAAATGCCGGTATCCAGCTAAAGCCCTCTTGAAACTGCAATCCGCCGTCAGCAAAATTAAATTGCGTATAAAGTGGGATGGTCACCAAAAAGCTTAGCACCCCGCCCAGCAAGGCTAGCCAGCGTGTGGTATTAGGCTTACTCTCATTAGCCGTCGCAAGCACCAGTATGCCGGCCAATACCGGCAACCAAATGGCAAAACTTAATAGGTGATGGTAAAAATAATTTTGCATTTTTAAACTTTAGTAAAAAAAGTGAGCATCAAAAACACGCCTATGATCATGGCGAAGGCGTAGTGATAAATAAGCCCCGTTTGCAACTGGCGCACCACGCCAGCAAGCTTAGCAATGAGCTTGGCCGTGCCATTGACCATGGCACCATCAATAATCGTCACGTCACCGATTTGCCAGAGCTTATGCCCCAGCCAACGCGAGCCCGCAGCAAACACCTTGTCGTTAAAACTATCGAAACCGTATTTGTTTTCCAAAATGCGATGTAAGACTGCACATTTCGTTTGAATGCCGGCTGGAATATCAGGCCGCTGCGTATAGAAAAACCAGGCCAAGGCCACGCCAGCGGCGGCTAAGGCGAAAGGCACACTTAGCAAGCCGTGGATGGCCATGCCTGCGGCATTGTGCATGGTGCTATGCCAATGGTGGGTCATTTCCTGCATGGCCGGATGGGCGGCATAATCAACATAAATCACGCCACGGAAAAAATCACCGTAGAGCATGGCGTCTATCGCCCAGTAACCCACGAATAAAGACGGGATGGCCAGCAATATCAAGGGTAATTTAACGCTCCAACCCGGTTCGTGCGGATCGTCTGTAGCGGCCAAGCCGTGATGGTGGTCATGGTCATGCGCGTCGTGCTTGGCCGTGCGCCATTTTTCCGCGCCATGGAACACCAAGAAATACATACGGAAACTGTAGAAAGCCGTGACAAACACCCCGGCCAACACAGCAAAGTAAGCGAAGCCACTGCCGGTGATATGCGAGGTATGCACCGCTTCTATGATGCTGTCTTTAGAATAGAAGCCTGAGAAAAATGGCGTGCCTATTAAAGCCAACGAGCCTATCAGCGAAGTCAGCCAAGTGACGGGTAGGTATTTTTTCAAATTACCCATATTGCGTATGTCTTGATCGTGGTGCATGCCCATGATGACAGCGCCGGCACCTAAGAACAACAAGGCCTTAAAGAAAGCATGGGTCATCAAATGGAAAATAGCCACGGAATAAGCCGACGCGCCTAAGGCCACCGTCATGTAGCCCAATTGCGAGAGCGTGGAATAGGCCACCACGCGTTTGATGTCGTTTTGTATGATGCCTAAAAAGCCCATGAACAAGGCGGTAATACTGCCTATAATGATGACAAAAGACAGCGCCGTGGACGACAATTCAAACAAAGGCGACATGCGCGCCACCATGAAGATACCGGCCGTCACCATGGTCGCCGCGTGAATCAAAGCCGAGATAGGCGTTGGGCCTTCCATGGAATCGGGCAGCCAAACGTGCAAAGGCACTTGCGCCGATTTACCCATGGCGCCGATAAACAGCAATATGCACGTTACGGTCATCAATGACCATGCACTGCTACCAATTAAATTGATTTGCACGTCGGCCATTTGCGGCGCAACCGAAAACACCGAGGCATAATCCAAACTACCAAAGTGGAATAGCACCAAGCCTATGCCTAACAAAAAGCCGAAATCCCCTACCCGATTGACCAAAAAGGCTTTTAAATTGGCGTAGATGGCCGTTGGGCGGGTGTACCAGAAACCAATCAGCAAGTAAGACACCAGGCCTACCGCTTCCCAGCCGAAGAATAACTGCATGAAGTTATTGCTCATGACCAGCATCAGCATGGCAAAAGTAAATAAGGATATATAGCTGAAGAAGCGTGCGTAGCCTGCGTCTTCTGCCATGTAGGCAACGGTGTAGATATGCACCATCAAGGAGACAAAGGTCACCACCACCATCATCATGGCCGACAAATTGTCGATTAGAAAACCAATTTCGAAACTGAAATTACCGCTTTTTAGCCAAGAGTAAACCGTCTCGTTATACGGCGCACTGTGCATGCTGTGCTGAAGCACATAAACGGACAAAGCAAAAGACAGCGCCACGCCCAGTATGGTCAAAACATGGGCAGCGGCTCTGGGCAGAAACTTAGCAAACAAGCCAACGACGACGGCCGCCAGCAAGGGCAAGAGTGGAATCGCTAAGTAAATGTGTTGCATGGTCATTCTGGACTTACCCTTTTAAGCGATCTAAATCGTCAACATTAATGGTGCGTAAATTTCTAAACAACACCACCAAAATAGCCAAGCCTATGGCCGATTCGGCGGCCGCTACCGTCAATATAAAAAATACAAACACTTGCCCGGCGATGTCATTCATGTAATGCGAGAAGGCAATAAAATTAAGGTTAACCGCCAGCAGCATCAACTCTATGGCCATCAATAAAATAATGACGTTTTTACGATTTAAAAATATGCCGACCACACTGATGGCAAACAGCAGCGCCCCTAGGATAAGGTAATGGGATAAACCAACCATTATTTACTCTCCTCAAGCGACGCAGACTGGTCTGGCGTATCGTCAAGCACCGCCGCCATTTTCACGATACGAATACGGTCGGCTTTTTTAACCGCCACTTGCTTGGCCACATCGCTAGGTTTACTTTCCTTACGGCTCCTTAAGGTCAGGGCTATGGCCGCCACTATTGCCACCAACAGCACCACGGCCGCCAACTCAAACGCCAGCAAATAATCCGTATACAGCACCCGACCCAAAGCCGCGGTATTGCTGTAATCGGCCGCCTTCGCGGCAGGCGCGAGCACTTTATCCGCGCCAAAATTATGCACCCCAACGATCATGACCATTTCCATCGCCATCAAACCGCCCACCGGCAAGGCAATAGGCAGGGCTTGCCAAAATCCTTCCCGTAAGCGGTCTAGGTTGATGTCCAGCATCATCACCACAAATAAAAACAAGACCATGACCGCCCCCACGTAGACCAATACCAAGGTGATGGCTAAAAATTCGGCTTCCAATAACAGCCAGATACCGGCCGCGGTAAAAAACGCTAGGACCAAATACAACGCGGCGTAGACTGGGTTACGCGTGGTGATGACACTTAATGCCGCATACAGCAAAATAAGCGCCAAGGTGTAAAAAACCAGGTCTTGAAAATGTAAACCAAAAAATGTCATGGTAGGCCTAGGCTCTCTCTTATCTAAAGGCTTTGTCTAAATCGCGATCCGCGGCTATTTGTTTTTCGTGCTTATCGCCCACAGCTAACAGCATTTCTTTGGTATACAGCAGGTCGCCGCGTTGTTCGCCGTGGTAGTCAAATACCCGCGTTTCCACGATGGAATCCACCGGGCATGATTCTTCACACATACCACAAAAAATGCATTTGCTTAAATCAATGTCGTAACGGGTGGTACGACGGCTATTGTCCTCACGCTGTTCGGATTCAATGGTGATGGCCATGGCCGGGCAAACTGCCTCGCATAATTTACAAGCTATGCAACGCTCTTCGCCGTTGGCATAACGGCGTAGCGCATGCAGGCCGCGGAAACGGTTGGATTGCGGCGTCACTTCCTCTGGGTATTGCACGGTAATTTTAGGCGCAAAAAAGTAACGGCCGGTTAAGGCCATGCCTTTTAACAACTCGACCAACATCAAGCTTGATAAGGTTTTTTGTATGTTCTTTATCATAAAATTTAATGGAACAAGTAAGCCCAAGGGGTTTGCATCATGCCACCGACCAACACTATCCAAACAATGGTGATGGGAATAAA
>SXVG01000008.1 GCA_005791685.1 Methylotenera sp.
GCGAACACCGCATCAGGGCCTAGCACTGGGTTTAGCCAACCGCCGACAAACCCCACAAACGTCACCACCATGATGAGTGGCCCCGGTGTGGTTTCACCTAGGGCTAGGCCGTCCATCATCTGCGTGGCATTGAGCCAATGGTAGTGTTCGACCGCGCCTTGGTAGACATAGGGTAGGACCGCGTAGGCGCCACCGAAGGTGAGTAAGGCAGCCTTGGTAAAGAACCAAGCCATTTGCGTAAAAGCGCCATCCCAGCCGTATTGCAGGAATAAGCCGGTCATGGCCGCTAGCCATATGGCTAGGCCGACGGCCGCGATACGCGCCATCTTGGCCCAACTAAATAAAGCGTGTGCAGGTGTTGGGCTGTCGTCGTCAATCAAGGCCGGACCAAAGCTTTTCTCGCTGGCCCCGTGTCCGCCGCCTATTTTAAAATGCTCTGGGCTGATGTGGCCACCCCAATAGCCGATCAAGGCCGCCGCCAGCACGATGATGGGGAAGGCTAGTTTTAAGGCGAATATGGCCATGAAAGACAAGCCGGCGATGGCCCACAGCCACTTGTTTTTTAAGGCTTTACTGCCTATGCGGTAAGCGGCAAACAGCACAATGGCGACCACCGCCGGTTTGATGCCGTGGAGCGCTCCGGCAATGGCAGGCACGCTAGCAAAGGCCATGTAGACCCAGGCGAGTCCGGTCAAGATGAAGAACGAGGGTAAGAAAAACAGACTGCCGGCAATGATGCCGCCCAAGGTGCGGTGCATTAGCCAGCCTATGTAGACGGCTAATTGCTGGGCTTCTGGGCCAGGCAAGAGCATGCAATAATTAAGGGCGTGCAGAAAACGATTTTCTGAGAGCCAGCGTTTTTTCTCAACCAAGTCGTGGTGCATGATGGCAATTTGCCCGGCCGGACCGCCGAAGCTGATAAAGCCCAATTTAAGCCAGTACAGTGCAGCTTGTGCCAAGCTGACCGGTGCCGGTGCGCCGTTTGATTCTGTGGGGATGGGGGTGTTTTTCATGCTCAGGCTTCTTTTTAATCAGTCATCACCAGTATTTCACCCATGCCTTGCGCGGCCGCATCGCCTAGCCAGCGTTCGGCACGCTGGTTTTTGAGCTGGGCAAATGACTTGGAGAACGGCGCAAAGGATTTAAACAGCAGATTTAAAAAGGGCAAATGGTGGCTACCGCAATGCTGCATGCTGGCGTGTAAATGCGGGGTTTGACTGAGTAATAGGGTGCCACGGCGCATGCTAAAGCCAGCCCAGTGGCCGACCTTACCCAGCACGCCTATGGTGCCGGCTAGCATGCGACTGCCACAATAATCGCCGGCATTGCCTTCTATCAATATCAGCCCGCGGCGCATTTGGTCGCCTACGCGGTCGCCGGCATGGCCTTTAACTACCACCGTGCCGCCCGCCATGCCTTTGCGTAAACCGGCAGAGGCGCCCCCTAGAAAATCACCGGTGTTGCCATGAATGACGATGAGGCCCTTTTGCATATTGCAGGCAGCCAAGCTTTGCGTGTTGCCATGGCAGTGTATCTCGCCACCTTTCATGCCCAAGCCTAAATAGGCGCCCGCCTCACCTTCTATCTCTATGCGGCCTGCACTCATGTTGGCGCCTAGGTAATCGAGTTTGTTGGAGCCGTTTAAAAAGCGCAGAGATGCGCTATCGTGTCCGCTCAGATCAAACAGTTCATCGACTCGCATCGCTTGTTTGCCATGCAACATGGTCAGTCCGGCAATTTGGGTGAGGGACAAGGGGGCTAAAACGTCGGGCGTCAGCGTGGCGCAGTTGACGGAAAAGCGCAGTGGCTTTTTCAAGCTAAAGGTCAGCGCGCTCATGGCTGTGGCTTAGCCATAATGTCGTGCAATTTAAAATGGTGTGGGCCTAATTTGCCGCCGTAATTGCCGGCCGATATGCGCTTAACACCGCTATTCGTACCTAACTGGCAAATTGCTTGTATGCCGACGCGCATGGCTAGCGCGATGTCGTCAAAGCTTAAGCCGTCTATGACGATTTCCATCACGCTTTCTATGTCGGCCGACAACTCGGTTTGCGTCACGCCTTTGAGCGTGGGGCAAAAAGCGTCATTGGTCGAGGCAAACAGGGCTGCATAGCGACTGCCTACCTTAGAGCCAGAACGCACCACGCCCCCTGGGAAAGGCATGATGATATTAGCTAGGCTTTGCATGGCAGTAATCGCCACTTCGGCGGCCGCCAATGCCGCGCTTTGTGAGGTGGCGAGGATTAAGAAATTACCGCCGCCTATGGCGCGCACCATGCCGGTGCTTTCTTCGCATAAAAATTCGCCATCCATGACCGGGATGCGCCAATAGCGTTTAGCGTTGATCAATTTGCTGGTTTGGTAACCGTCGCCAAAGAAACGCAAATTTTTGCCTAAATTGATGGGCTCGTCGCTGCTGATGCCGGCAAAGGCTGCGGCCGTAGGGCAGGTCAGCACGCATTGGCCCATGCGCGTTTCCAATTGTTGCATGAGCACCTTGCTGCCCATGGCAAACATTAAAACACTCACGCCCGGTCTGCCGTCTGGGCTGAGGCCGCTGTTTATTTCCGCTTCTATGCCGGCTTCCACACCGCAGCCTATCACCGAGGTGGCAAAACCGGTCATGGCCTGAGCGGCATGGTAAGCCCATTTAAGGTTTTGCGCGGTGATGATGACGCGCGTGCCGCGCATATTGAAGGCTTCCGCGAAAGTGTCGTCTATGTGTATGCCGTTAATTAACATGGTTTAGCTTGGCTGCTTGCTGTGAACCACGATGCTAGCACGGCCATCGCCGACTATTTCATCGTGACTGATTTTAAAATTAGCCAATTGCATGGTTTGATATTTGGCAAAGTAATCGCCCAAGTCTTTTTCCACGCTTAAATCAAACGCCGGCTTGGTGGTGTGGGTGGCGCCCCAAACCACTTTAATCACTTTACCGTCTTTAACCACCAACTCACCATTTTTAAAGACGTAGTCAGGTTTGCTGAACATGGCTTCGCGGTCAGTTTGGTCGGTATAAACCGTGATGTCGGCGGCCGCGCCTAGGCCCAAATGGCCTCTGTCGTTTAGGCCTATTAAACCGGCCGCGCCGGCGCGGGTCATGATGGCGATTTCATAGAGGCTGTATTCGCGGTCTAAGCTTAATAAATTGCTCATGGCCTGCGCGTCTAAATTCAGTTTGGCAAACGCTTCGTTTCTAAAGCTTTTGTCCATCAATAAACGGATTAAATGCGGGTAGCTGGTAAACGGTGCGCCGTTCGGATGGTCGGTGGTTAAAAAGATGCGCCACGGGTCTTCCACCGATAAGAACAACTCCAGACCTATGGCCCACTGCAAGGCGTTGACGTAGTTTTGGTCGCGGTATTTAAACGGTAGCACGCCACAACCGGCGTCGCACTCTATGTCCATCAGCACGGCTTTTTTCGGGTTGGCATGGCGCGCATTTAAGTGCTGCATCATGCTGTCGCCCGAAGCGGTGACGGTTTGACCAAACAGAATTTGCCCAACGTCGGCCGTGATGTGTTTGTTTTTATTCAGCGCCTGGGCAATTTCGGCTGCGGCCGAGGAGAATTGCTTGTCGCCTTCTTTGCCATAGCTGTGAAACTGGATGTGGGTCAAATGCATGGGCAAGCCATCGGAGGCGCGCATGGTGTCCAGCGTGGTTTGAAAATTGCCGGCGGCACCTAAGTTGTTGCAATGCACGTGCAAGGGTTTGGCTATGCCTAGCTCATGCACGGCGCGGCTTAAACTGTGTAAGATTTGCCGTGGCGAGACTTGGTAGTGACGGTTATTTTCGTCCAAATCCAATTTACGCTGATTGAATTTAAAGGCATTGATGCCGCCTGGGTTCACCACCTTAATGCCTATGGATTGGGTACTGTGCAGTATCCAGGCCACGTAATCGTTGATGGCTTTTTGATCTTGTTGGCCAGCCAGCATGCGCAAAAAATAATCGTCATTGCCGAGCATGGCATAGGCGCCTTTGTCTATCATGGGCGTGTCGGCCATCTCCAGGTGCGCTTGCCTGGCGTTGACGGGCATTAAAGCCGGCTCAAACGCCGCCGTGTAGCCCATTTCTATGTAGCGAAAGCCGGTTTCTGTGCTGGTGGGCGTGGCATGGTGACTGCAGCCTGGCGTACAAATGTGCGCTTCCGGTTCGCTGTAGTGTTTGCTGGCCTGAAATTCTGGCAACAGCATGCGGGCAATATTGCTTTTGCCGCCGCCGATGTGGCTGTGCATGTCTATGGCGCCGGCCATCACCACTTTGTCGCTCAGGTCTATGCGCTGGGTGATTTGACTGGCATCCAAGGGTTTGGCCACTAGGCGGCCTTGGCTGATGTAGAGATCTTCCAGCACGCCATTTTTTTGCTGGGCCGGATCGTATACACGGGCATTTTTGAGCAGGGTGATCACTAAATCAAGGCCTCTATTTGCCCAATGACGTCGGCGAAGCGTGGCAGGCGGCTGTCGCGCAGTTTTCTTAAAGGCAGGGCAATCGAGCTGTCCATTCTAAATAGGGTGCCGCCGTCATCCACTGCCGGTACGCTGACCGGTATAAACACCGCCGGTGGGTGCTCAAACGGCATGTGGGCATGGCCTATGGCGATTATGGGGCCTTGGTAACTGGGTGGCGGATGTGGATTGAAAGTACTAACCCACAACAAAGCATCACAGCTTTTGAGTTGCTCGGCACTGGAGAATTGCTTTGTGTCGTAGATCGCTTGTCCCCGCACAAAACGATTGCGGCTGGGGTAGCCACTAAGCCAAGTGTTGGTCTGCTGGACACTGCTGTCGCCATCACCGCTATTTAGGCTCAAGCCGGTGACGCGAGTTTGCATATTGAGTTTAGCGATAAGCTGGGTAATGCTTTGCACGGTCAGTTCGGCGTGTGGGTAAGCCAATTCGCTGGCTGACCAGACCACAACGGCGTATTGAGCTGCCTGTATTTTTTCCAATAAAGCACTTAAGGCGGCCATGCTTAGGCCGGCTACCGATGCCGTTTTATTCGATTTTGCATAAGCTGGGTTACATAGCGCATGGAGCGTATTCATGATGGCAGGCAAGGCGGTTTTATCTGCCCTTAGTACCGTGGGCTTTGTGCCATCAGGCGATATTCCTGCTTGCGTATCCGCTTCGTCCACCGCCAGGTAGATGACGCTGGGCGTGCCCTTATTGAATAGACTGTCTTTATTCCAGACCAATTTTTCAAAAAAACGCGGGTGGCTGCTGACAATGTCGGTGCCTATGGCCAAAATAAGGTCAGCACGATTTTTAACTTCACTCAAGGTGGTGGTTTGCCAACCGCTGTTTTGCATGGCCAAGGTGTTGCGCAGCGTAGCCTCGCTGTGCATGTGGTCCAGTGTGGCATGGCATTTTTCGGCCAGACGTAAGGCGGCGCGCATGCCTTGCACCTCGGTGCCTAAGCCGGCAAACAAAGGCTGTTGGCTGTCGCGTAAAATCGTGGCGGCGGCCTGCAACGCCGTGTTTAGGTCACATTTTTTTCCGGCTAGGCTAGGGCTGTTGTCTTGACTTGCTAGGGCGAGGGCAAAGAAGCGCTGACTTTTCTGGCAGCGGCGCGTATCAGTAAGGCCATTGACCCCATCCATGGGCAAGTCATCGCACAGCAGGCCGCAAGCGGGGCAGACGTGATTGGGGCTTAAGGATGGGCTGTTTGCGGATTTCATTTAAACGTAATTTTGCCACATTGTGCCCAACTTGCGCTTAAAACAAGCACTGAACATGCGATTTAGGTTTATTTTAAGCGCCAAAAATGGTATTTTATCGTTCTTTTCAATAAGTTAATTTAATGGAGTAATTATGGCTGTTCAACGCACGCTTTCTATCATCAAACCTGATGCCGTGGCAAAAAATGTAATCGGTAAAATCTACACCCGTTTTGAAAATGCCGGCTTAAAAGTAGTCGCGGCAAAAATGGCGCAATTGAGCCAAGCCGAAGCCGAAGGTTTCTATGCGGTGCACGCTGCGCGTCCATTCTTTAACGATTTGGTTAAATTTATGATTTCAGGCCCAGTGATGATACAAGCCCTAGAAGGCGAAAATGCCGTGCAAGTTAACCGTGATTTGATGGGTGCGACCAATCCTAAAGAAGCCGCCGCCGGTACCATACGCGCTGATTTTGCCGAAAGCATAGACGCCAACGCCGTGCATGGCTCTGATTCAGCCGAGAATGCGGCCATCGAAATCAAATATTTCTTTGGCTAATCGTTAAAATCTTAAGCACAAATAAACATGCGTGTTCTAGCGTGTCAGCCACACTGCGCTTCTGTGCGGCACGAGTTTGCTAAGCGACTGTTGCTTTGTGCTTAATCTTTTGAGGCTCTGTTTTGATCAATCTACTCAATTTTAATCAGCCGCAATTGGCCGCTTGGTTTGCCGAGCAAGGCGAAAAACCTTTTCGCGCCAAGCAATTGATGCGCTGGATGCACCGTTTTGGCGTGCATGATTTTGAGCAGATGACGGACATCGCCAAAGTGTTGCGCGAGAAATTGGCTAGGGAGGCGGAAATTAGCTTGCCTCAGGTGCAGTTGGAGCAGGTTTCCAATGACGGTACGCGCAAGTGGTTGATTGGTACCGACACCGCCAACAGCATAGAAACCGTGTTTATTCCAGAGGACGACAGAGGCACACTGTGCATTTCCTCGCAAGTGGGTTGTGCGCTGGAATGCACTTTTTGCAGCACCGGTAGGCAAGGCTTTAACCGTAATTTAAGCGTGGCGGAAATCATAGGTCAGCTGGCCATCGCCAATCGTTCTTTGCGCCAAGAACCTGGCTACGATTTATTGCCCGCCGATGAGCGCATTATCAGTAATGTGGTGATGATGGGCATGGGTGAGCCACTGGCCAACTACGACAACGTGGTCACGGCCATGCAAATCATGTTGGATGACAACGCCTATGGCTTGAGCCGCCGCCGCGTTACCTTGTCCACCAGTGGTTTGGTGCCGGCCATGGATAGGCTAAAAGAGGATTGCCCGGTGGCCTTGGCGGTCAGTTTGCACGCGCCCAATGATGCGCTGCGTGATGTGATAGTGCCGATTAATAAAAAATACCCATTAAAAGAGTTGATGGCGGCGTGCCAGCGCTATTTAGAAAAAGCCCCGCGCGATTTTGTCACCTTTGAGTACGTGATGCTAGATGGCGTCAATGACACGGTAGAGCACGCGCAGCAATTGATAGCGTTGGTTAAACACGTTCCCTGTAAATTTAATTTAATCCCGTTTAACCCTTTCCCTAATAGCGGTTACGCCACTTCCAAGCCCAATCACGTTCGGGTCTTTAGAGACATGCTCATGCAAGCGGGTTTCGTGGTGACGGTGCGTAAAACCCGTGGCGAAGACATTGATGCGGCTTGCGGTCAATTGGCCGGCAAGGTCTTGGACAAAACCAAGCGCAGTGCTAAGTACATTGCGATTGAGGCCGTTTGATGCGCATTAAATTTAGCCGCATAGCCTTATTAAGCTGCTTGACGCTGGCCTTAATGGCCTGCAGCACGCCGCTAGAAAAGCCCAACGACCATGCAAAAGAGCGGGCGCGGGCACATGCGGATTTAGGCGCGGCTTATTTGCAACAAGGGCGGCTGGATGTGGCCTTGGATGAGTTTAGTTTGGCCAGTAAAATTGAACCTGGTTTTGCGGCGGCGTTTAATGGGTTGGGTTTGGTGCATGCGGCCTTGGGCCAAGATGCGCTGGCCGAATTTCACTTTAAAAAAGCCATACAGTTGGAGCCGTTGAATTCTGAGGCGCATAATAATTACGGCAGTTTTTTATGTGCTAGAAACAGACTGGATGACTCGATAGCAGAATTTTTAGCGGCTTTGAAAAACCCATTGTATGCGACCCCAGCCATGGCTTACACCAATGCGGCGGTGTGTGCGATACGCAAAAATGACAGCCTGCAGGCTGAGGGGTATTTGCAACGGGCTTTGCAGTTGGATCCGACCGCAAGCGTGGCGGCCTATCAAATGGCCAATTTGCAATTTAAGCGTAATGATGCGGCGGCGGCTAAAAAAACCTTGAGTCAGTCGCTGTTGTCACAGGCCAATGCGGAAATGTTGTGGCTGGCCATACAAATAGAACGCGTGCTGGGCGATGCCGATCTGGTAGCCAGTTATGCCTTAGAATTAAGGCAGCGTTATCCAGCATCGGAGCAAGCTAAGTTATTACAGGGTGAAAAACCATGACAGATGATATAAGCCATGCCAGCAGTAGCGATGTCAGCCAATTTGCCCCATTGGGTGAGGTGTTGGCGGCGGCCAGAAATGCTAAAAATTTGAGCGTAGAAAATGTATCGACCACTTTGCGTTTAAGCCCTAAACAAATTGCCGCTTTAGAAAATAACGATTTTTCTGCCTTGCCACAAGCCATGGCGACCCGTGGGTTTATCCGTAATTATGCCCGTTTGTTAGAGTTGGATGCCGAGCCTTTGCTCGCCAGTTATCGGGCACGCATGCCTGACAGCGCGCCTACCACCCTAAATGTACAAACCTCTATTTCACGCGAGGTGTCCATTAAAAAAGATAGGTCGGCGGGTAAATACGGCTGGCTGGTCTTATTACTCGGTTTGCTCATGGCTGGTGCTTATTATTTGACCTTGCCGCCGGCGCCGGTCAGTACGGCTGCCAGCAATGAAGTGGTGGAGATTGTGCCTTTGCCAGAAGTGCCTTTGCCGGCAGCCGAGCATCCGCCGGAAGTGGTGAGCTTGCCCGCTAGCAGTGAGGCCAATGCGCTGCCAGCAACTACGGTGGCTGCCGGTTTGCAGTTACGCCCCACGGCCGACATGGTCAGCCCAAGTGCGGCCGTTAAAGCCAGCCCAGGCACGACTAAGGCTCAAGTGACCTTGTCCGCAACGGATAAGGCTTGGGTGCAAGTGAAAGACCAGGCCGGCGCCATCGTTTATGAAAAAATGTTGGCGGCCAATAGCAGCGATAGCTTTGAAGGTCAGCCGCCTTTGTATCTATGGTTAGGTAACGCGAAAGCGACGACGGTGAGCTTTATGGGCAATCCCGTGGACGTGGCCAGCAAAACTTACAATAATATTGCCCGCCTTAGGCTTGAATAACTGGAGGAGTCTACCTTGAATTTATCCCAGCTTTATCAGCCACGGCCGACCTTGCAGGTGATGGTCGCTCATGTGCCTGTGGGCGGCGGCCTAGGCGGCACTAAGCCCAGTTCGGTGGTGGTGCAAAGCATGACCAATACCGATACGGCTAATGCAGAGGCGACCATACAGCAGGTATTTGAGCTGTGGCAAGCGGGCAGTGAGCTGGTGCGCATTACCGTTAATTCGCCAGAAGCGGCTGCGCAAGTGGCGAGCATACGTAAAGGCTTGGATGCCTTGGGCTGCGACGTGCCTTTGGTGGGCGATTTTCATTACAACGGCCATAAACTGTTGGCGCAATACCCCGATTGTGCCATGGCGTTGGCTAAATACCGTATTAATCCAGGCAATGTGGGTAAGGGTGCGAAACGCGATGAGCAGTTTGCGGCCATGATAGAGGCGGCCGTTAGGTATAAAAAAGCGGTGCGTATCGGCGTCAACTGGGGCAGCTTAGATCAAGTGAAGATGGCGCAAATGATGGACGATAATGCCCAATTAGCCACGCCACTTGCTGCCGATGCCTTGATGCGCGAAGCCTTGATTCAATCCGCACTGGAAAGCGCGGCACAAGCCGTGGCCTTGGGTTTGTCGCCCAATCAAATTATTATTTCTTGCAAGGTGAGCAATGTGCAAGATTTGGTCACCGTGTACAGCGATTTGGCGCGCCGTAGCGATTACCCTTTGCACTTAGGCTTAACCGAGGCGGGCATGGGCTCTAAAGGCATCGTTGCGTCCACGGCAGCGCTGGCTTTGCTCCTGCAACAAGGCATAGGTAACACCATACGCGTGTCCTTAACCCCGGAACCGAATAGCTCGCGCAGTAAAGAAGTGATCGTGGCGCAAGAGATTTTACAAACCATGGGCATACGCTCTTTTACCCCTTTGGTGACCGCTTGCCCGGGTTGTGGACGCACGACTTCTACTTATTTTCAAGAGTTGGCCATGCAAATCCAAGCCTATTTGCGGCAACAAATGCCCCATTGGCGCGGGCATTATGCCGGGGTGGAAAACCTCAATGTAGCGGTAATGGGTTGCGTGGTGAATGGCCCGGGTGAATCAAAATTAGCCAATATCGGCATTAGCTTGCCCGGTACCGGCGAAACCCCAGTGGCCCCTGTGTTTGTTGACGGTGAAAAAACCGTGACCTTAAAAGGCGACCGTATTGCTGAGGAGTTTCAAGCGATAGTGGAAGACTATGTGCAAACCCATTACGCCCTGGGCGGTAAATTGCATCAATCGGCTGGCAGTTCGGACGCGCCACGCTCTCATAAAACCATAGCCATTAAAGCCATCTAGCCATGCTTGAAACCACTCTTAAAAATAAGCCGACAAAATTTCAAAGTATTAAAGGTTTTTACGATATTTTGCCCGAGCATACGCCGCTCTGGTTTAAGTTGGAAGACACGGCGCGCCGGGTATTGGCCCAGTATGGCTATAAAAATATACGCATGCCCTTGGTGGAAAGCACCGATCTATTTGTTCGCTCGGTCGGGGAGCATACCGACATCGTCGAAAAAGAAATGTACGCCTGGCAAGACGCCTTAAACGGTGACAAATTAACCTTGCGTCCAGAAGGCACGGCCGGCTGTGTGCGGGCGGTGATAGAAAGCAACCTCACTTATAACGGGCCAGTACGCTTGTGGTATAGCGGCGCCATGTTTAGGCATGAAAATGTGCAAAAAGGCCGTCAACGCCAGTTTCATCAGATAGGCGTGGAAGCTTTTGGTTTTGCTGGCCCGCAAGTGGACGCCGAGCAAATCGTACTGCTAGCCCGTTTGTGGCGCGAGCTTGGCATCCATGATGTGGAATTGCAAATCAATAGCATAGGCGATGCGCATGAGCGCGCCGCTTACCGTGGGGTGTTGATTGCGTATTTTGAACAGCATCTGGACAGCTTGGACGAGGACGCCAAACGCCGTTTGCACAGCAACCCCTTGCGCATATTGGACAGCAAAAATCCACGCATGCAAGCGCTTTGCGAAGCGGCACCTAAATTGCTGGATAGCTTAGGCGATGCCAGTCGCGCGCATTTTGCGGGTCTGTGTGCTTTGTTAACGGCTGCCGGCGTGGCTTACACCATCAACGCGCGCTTGGTGCGTGGTTTGGATTATTACAACCGCACCGTGTTTGAATGGGTTACCCATAAATTAGGCGCACAAGGCACGATAGCCGGTGGTGGCCGTTACGACAGTCTGGTCGAACGCTTGGGCGGTGAGGCGACGCCGGCCTGTGGTTTTGGCATAGGTTTGGAGCGGGTGTTCTTGTTGATGCAAGAGTACGGCGTGCTAGCGGACGACGCGCCCGATGTGTATTTGGTCAATTTAGGTGAACTGGCGGAACAAGCCGCCTTTAGCCTAGCGGAGCAATTGCGCCAGGCCGGTCTGCAAGTCGTCTTACACGCAGGCGGTGGCAGCTTTAAAGCGCAGATGAAAAAAGCCGATAGAAGCCAAGCACGTTTTGCTTTAATTTTGGGTGACGATGAAGTTTTGAAGCAACAAGTCACCTTAAAACCGATGTGGGCTAACGCGCCGGGTGAGCAACAGCAGTGCAGCGTGGCGGAGGCCATGGCCTATTTGTCAGCCAATAAAAATGCCGCATCGGCCTAAGCTTGACATGAAGCCAGCACCTTTATTGCAATTGCAGCAGATTTGCATTGCGCCTAAAAAAACCCCAGACCAGCTTTTGGTAAAGCAGGTCAGCTTTAGCATAGAGGCCGGTAAAACCACGTGCGTGGTCGGTGAATCCGGCAGTGGTAAAAGTCTGACGGCCTTATCTATTATGGGTTTGTTGTCCAAACAATTAAGCTTGACCAGTGGTCGGGTGCTGTTTAACGATGGGCTGGCGGGCGAGCAAGATTTAACCAGTCTGGCCCCGGCCAGCATGCGTGAAATTCGCGGCGCTAAAATCGCCATGATCTTTCAAGAGCCGATGACCTCGC
>SXVG01000058.1 GCA_005791685.1 Methylotenera sp.
CATTCAATTATCCAGCCCCGCTTGCACTAACTCCGCTGCACGCAACACGGCTTTGGCTTTGTTTTGCGTTTCTTCCCATTCGCTTTGTGGTACCGAGTCGGCCACGATGCCCGCCCCTGCTTGCACGTAGAGCATGTTGTTTTTAATCACACCGGTGCGGATGGCAATCGCCACGTCCATGTCGCCATTAAAGCCTAGGTAACCCACAGCCCCTGCGTAAATACCGCGCTTGCTTGGCTCCAATTCATCGATGATTTCCATGGCCCGCACTTTCGGTGCGCCACTCACCGTGCCGGCGGGGAAGGTGGCCTTAATGACGTCTATGGCGTCCATGCCTTCTTTGAGTTTGCCTTCCACGTTGCTGACGATGTGCATGTCGTGCGAGTAGCGCTCTATCATCATGTTGTCGGTGACTTTGACGCTGCCGGTTTGCGCCACACGACCTACGTCATTGCGCCCTAAGTCCATCAATTGCACGTGCTCGGCGCGCTCTTTCGGGTCGGCCAGCAACTCTTCGGCCAGGGCTAAATCTTGTTCGCGATTTTTACCGCGTGGCCGCGTGCCGGCAATCGGCCTAGCGGTCACCGTGCCGTTTTCCAAGCGCACTAAAATTTCTGGAGAGGCGCCCACCACGTGGTGGTCACCCATGTCGTAATAAAACATATACGGCGATGGATTGAGGCTGCGTAAGGCACGGTACAAGGACAACGGCGGTGCGCTAAATTTTTGCGCCATGCGCTGCGACAACACCACTTGCATGATGTCGCCATCCAATATGTATTGTTGGGCGCGTTTGACCGCATCTTTAAAGTTGGCCTCGCCAAATTCAGAAACGGCCACCGATTTTTCTGACGGCGCCGCTTGCGGTATGGCCACGGTTTTGCGCAGCAAGCCTAGCAATTCGCTCAATCTGGCGTAGGCATTTTGGTAGGCATTGGGCTCGGCCGGATCGGCGTAGACGATGAAATACAGTTTGCCGCTTAAATTATCCACCACAGCGATTTCGGTGGACAGGGTGAGCAGCACGTCCGGCACATTAATCGCATCGGCTTTGTCCACCCCCGTTAAACGCTTTTCTATGTAGCGCACGGTTTCGTAGCCAAAATAGCCGGCTAAGCCACCGGTAAAGCGCGGCAAACCTGCATACGGTGGCGTTTTGAAACGGGCTTGGTAGCTTTTTACAAAATCCAAGGGGTTGGTGTTGCTGACCGACTCCACCACGGTGTCGTTTTCTAGCACTTGCACATGCAGTCCGTGCGCCACGATACGGGTTTTTGCCGGCAAGCCTATGATGGAATAACGGCCAAAACGCTCGCCGCCTTGCACCGATTCGAGCAAATAAGAATAGGGTTGGTTGGCCAGTTTTAAATACAGCGATAAGGGCGTGTCTAAATCGGCAAAGGTTTCCAGCACCAGCGGAATGCGGTTGTAGCCCAGGGCGGCCAGCTCGTTAAATTGCGTTAAATTCAGGGTACTCAACATAAATTTCCTTAGTATCAATGGGTGGGTTTGCTTAGCGCCTCGCGTGTCGCGCAAGGCAAGTCATGGGCTTTAAGCCCGCCACCATCGCCAACTGTGTATTTTGTTGTGACTGATATTCATGTGAGTTTATAAAAAATAAAATTAATGCAATAAATTTAAGGCATCGCCTATGTGCGCGATGCTGGCATCGGCGTTTAATGCCAGTCCGTGATTATAGCCATAAGGCACGGTAAATACATAACAACCTGCCTGCCGTGCTGCCTGCACGTCGGTATTTGAATCCCCGATCAACAAGGCTTGCTCAGGCGTGATGTGCAATTTTTCGCATATATACAGCAGTTGCGCCGGATCGGGCTTCTTTTTTGTTAAGGTATCGCCCGACACCACCACAGAAAAATAACCATCCAGTTGATTCGCTTGCAATAAAGGCAAAGTGAAACTGGCCGGCTTATTGGTCACGCAAGCTAAGGCGTAGCCGGCTTTTTGCATGGCCTCCAAGCCTGCCACCACCTGCGGATAAGGCCGACTCTGTGCGGCATTTTCCGCATAAAACTTTAAAAACAAAGCCTGCGCTTCGGCCCATTCCGCCGCATCCGGCTCGGCGTGGGTTTGTTCCATTAGGCAACGCTTAATCAACATTTGCGCGCCGTCACCGATAAAACTCTGAATTTGCAAAGGATCTAAACGGGGTTTAGCCAGCGCCTGCAACATCTTGTTGGCGGCACTGGCAATTTCCGGTGCCGTGTGCACCAAGGTGCCATCCAAATCCAACAAGATGGCACGCACGCTGATTTTTTGCCTAGTGCTGCTGGCCAATGCGTTAAGTCTATTTAACGGTGGCCAAGGCGGCGCGCATGTCGCCGACGATGCTGTTGTAGCGATTCTTATCGCTGTCTTTGCCTTGTGTGAAAATGGCACTGCCCGCCACGAAGGTGTCGGCACCGGCTTGAGCAATTTCCGCAATATTTTGCGCATTGACGCCGCCGTCCACTTCCAACCAAATTTGCCGGCCGGTTTTTTCGTAGTAGGCGTCAATTTTGGCACGCGCTAAACGCAATTTGTTTAAGGTTTCGGGTATGAATTTTTGACCACCAAAACCCGGGTTGACGCTCATCAACAAGACCATGTCGACTTTGTCCATGACGTGGTCTAAATAGCTCAAGGAAGTGGCTGGGTTAAACACCAAACCGGATTTGCAACCTAAGTCGCGCACCATGGCCAGGCTGCGGTCTATGTGCTCGGAGGCTTCTGGGTGAAAGGTGATGATGTTGGCGCCGGCTTTGGCAAAGTCAGGAATAATGCGGTCTACTGGTTTGACCATCAAATGCACATCGATGATACCGCCCACGCGCGCCGCTGTTTCACGTATCGCTTCGCAAACCAAGGGGCCTATGGTCAAGTTGGGCACGTAGTGATTGTCCATCACGTCAAAATGCACCAAGTCGGTACCCGAGCTGATGACGTCATCAATTTCTTGACCGAGTTTGGCAAAGTTTGCAGAAAGAATACTGGGGGCAATTCTAAAAGTTTTATCCATGACTAAAGTCCGTTTTCTAAAATGTTATCTAAATTAGTTGTAGCAAAAGTGTTATTTTAACCCTATTTCTGCTGTTTAAGATGATGCTTCTTGCTTAACATAAGCCAATCCAGCAAAATTACGTCTATGCAGTTATATGTTATTGGCGTGAATCACACGACCGCCCCCATCCAAATTCGTGAAAATGTGGCGTTTAATAGCGAGCATTTAGCGGGCGCCTTGCGCGAACTGACTTTGCACGATGCCGCCGAGGCGGCTATTTTATCGACCTGCAATCGCACCGAATTGTATTGCCGCGCCGAAAATTCCGAAAAACCCTTACGCTGGCTATGCCAACACCACCAACTGGAATTAGCCCAGTTGCAGCCTTATGTTTACACCTTGTCCAATGACGCCGCGGTCAAGCATGCGTTTCGCGTGGCATCGGGCTTGGACAGCATGGTGCTGGGCGAGGCGCAAATTTTGGGGCAATTTAAGCAATCGGTAAAAATTGCCCAGGACGCCGGCACTTTGGGCAGCTTGCTGCACAAGCTTTTTCAACGCACCTTTGAAGTGGCTAAAGAAGTGCGCACCGACACCGATTTAGGGGCCAATTCCATCTCCATGGCTGCCGCCGCGGTGAAATTAGCCCAGCGCATCTTTGGCGACATCGGCGAGCAAAAAGTCTTGTTCATAGGCGCGGGGGAAATGATAGAGCTGTGTGCCGAACATTTTGCCACGCAAAACCCCAAGCGCATGACGGTGGCTAACCGCACCCTAGAACGCGGCGCTTTATTGGCAGAAAAAATCGGCGGACAGGCCATTTTGCTCAATGATTTAGCCGATTGCTTTGCCGAATTTGACATCGTCATTACCAGCACCGCCAGCCAATTGCCCATCGTCGGCTTAGGCATGGTGGAACGGGCTATTAAGGCGCGCCGCCACCGGCCTATCTTCATGGTTGATTTGGCTGTGCCGCGTGACATCGAGCCGGAAGTGGCGGATTTAGACGACGTGTTTTTATACACGGTGGACGACTTGGCGCAAGTGGTCAGCGACGGCATGATTAATCGCCAAGAAGCCGCCCAAGATGCCGAATTAATCGTCACGGCACGGGTGACGCATTTTATGCAATGGCTGAAAAAACGCGATGCCGTGCCGACCATCAAGGCGCTGCGTGACCAAGCCGAACGTACCCGTTTGAACGAGCTGGGCAAAGCCATGAAATCGATGCAAAAAGGCGAGTCGCCAGAAAAAGTATTGGAAGCCTTGAGCCATGCTTTAACCAATAAATTTTTGCACGCGCCCAACCACGCGCTCAACCAAACGCACGGTGAAGAACACGCCAAGTTGGACGATGCCATCAAACAGTTGTACCAAATTAAGCCTTAAGCAAAGAAGCCTATTATGAAACCCAGCATGATCAAAAAACTCGCCACCTTGAGCGACCGCTTGGAAGAACTGAACCGTCTGATGAGTTCGGAGGGGGCGACCAACAACATGGATAATTACCGGAAAATCACCCAAGAGCACGCCGAAATTACCCCCATCGTCGAGCAATACCATTTGTTCGAGCAAACCGAAGCCGACATGGCGGAGGCGCAAAAAATGCTCAGCGATCCGGACATGAAAGAGTTTGCCCTCGAGGAAATAGAAGCCGGCAAAGCCACTTTAGAAAAAATCGAATCGGCCTTGCAAAAATTGCTTTTGCCGAAAGACCCCAACGACGACAAAAATCTGTTTTTAGAAATTCGTGCTGGCACCGGTGGCGACGAGTCCGGCTTATTCTGCGGCGACTTATACCGCATGTATTCGCGCTATGCCGAGCGGCAAAAATGGAAAGTGGAAGTGATGTCGGCCAACGAATCCGAGGTCGGCGGCTACAAAGAAATCATCGTTAAAATCGAAGGCTACGGCGCCTACTCCAAACTCAAATTTGAGTCCGGCGGCCACCGCGTGCAACGCGTGCCAGACACCGAAACACAAGGCCGCATTCACACCTCAGCCTGCACGGTGGCGGTGTTACCGGAAGCCGATGAAGTGTCGGAC
>SXVG01000009.1 GCA_005791685.1 Methylotenera sp.
CCAGCCTTCGTCGTGCGCCATCGCAGACGCGATGCGCAACGCGAAACATTTCTTGCCAAGCAATGCATTGCCGCCGTAGCCGGAGCCAAAGCTCCAGATCTCGCGCGTCTCAGGGAAGTGCACAATGTATTTCTCTTTGTTGCACGGCCACGGTACATCCGCCTGGCCTCTGGCAAGCGGCGCACCCACAGAGTGAACGCACGGCACCACTCGCTTAAAGTCCTGATCGATCAGCTCAAACACTTTCCTGCCAACACGCGCCATAATCCGCATGTTGACAACGGCGTAAGGCGAGTCGGTCAGTTGCACGCCAATTTGGCTCATGGGGGACCCGAGCGGACCCATGCTAAAGGGCAGCACATACATCGTGCGGCCTTTCATACAGCCGTTGGTCACTTTGGCAAAAGCAGCGCGGAAATCGGCATCATCGGCCAAAGGCGTGATTTTTTTGATTTGCGTGAGGTCTTTTTTAAACCCGGCGCCTATGGCTTTTTCGATCAAAGCCGTCAAACCTGGGTTGGCTTGATTGAGCCAACGACGCGGGGTAATGCCATTGGTCACGTTGGTCATTTTGCCCGGGTAAATTTTATCGAAATCGGCAAACAAATGCTGCTTCAACAGCTCGCTATGCAAGGCGGCCACACCATTGACAGTATGGCTACCGACCACTGCCAAGTGCGCCATGCGCACCCGTCTACCGTGGCTTTCATCGATGATGGAAACGCGGCTGAGCAAATCGGCGTCCCCTGGGAAATGGTGATTCACCGTATGCAAGAACTCGTGGTTGATTTTGTAAATGATTTCCAAATGGCGCGGTAATAAGCGGCCGAACAAGTCCACCGTCCAAGTCTCCAGCGCTTCTGGCATCAGCGTGTGGTTGGTGTAAGCAAATATTTTCACCACCAAACCCCAAGCCAAATCCCAGGCCAAGCCATGCACGTCAACCAATTGGTACATCATCTCGGCCACGCCTATCGATGGGTGGGTGTCGTTCAATTGAATGGCCACTTTTTCTGGCAGCAACTTCCAATCGGCCGGCTTTTTCATCTCGTGCGCGCTTAAAAAGCGGCGCAAGATATCTTGTATGGAGGCCGACACGAAGAAATACTGTTGTTTCAAGCGCAGTTCTTTGCCCAACACCGAAGTGTCGTTCGGGTACAAGACTTTGGAAATATTCTCGCTGTCGTTGCGCTCTTGCACCGATTTTTCATAATTGCCATCGTTAAAATGGCCTAAATCGAATTCGCGCGCCGCTTTGGCTGACCACAAGCGCAGGTTATTGACGGTGTCACCGCCAAAGCCAGGCACCGGCACGTCGTAGGCCATGGCCACCACGTGCTCGGCATCCACCCAATGCTGAGCCTCTTCACCGGACTCCGCTTCGTATTTCACCACGTGACCGTAAAATTTAATTTGGTAGGTGGCTTCTGGGCGTTGGAATTCCCAGATGTTGCCGTAACGCAACCAATTGTCTGGGTTTTCAACCTGCTGACCGTTTTCTATGGTTTGCTTAAACATGCCGTATTCGTAACGGATGCCGTAACCGGTGGCCGGAATGGCCATGGTGGCCATGGAATCCAAGAAACAAGCAGCTAATCGGCCCAAACCACCGTTACCCAAGGCCGCGTCGTTTTCCATTTCCACGGTATTTTCTAAATCGCGCCCTAAGCTACTCAAGCCGGCTTTTAAATCGTCATTGATGCCCAAATTCAGTGCCGCATTGCTGAGCATGCGCCCGATTAAAAACTCCAAAGACAAATAGTAAACACGTTTAGGATCGTCACGGTAATACGCTTCTGCGGTCTTGACCCAGCGCGCCACCACGTGATCGCGTACCGTGTAACTGGCGGCGTCATACCAATCTCTAGGGGTCGCGGCAGCGCTGGTTTTAAAGCTGGAAAAAATCAGATGGTTCTGCAGCGCCTGATCTATGGGCGAAAGTTTAGGCAATGTCGCGGCTTTGGCTTTGCTGGGAGTCTTACGCTTAGCGGGTGCTTTACTTGGGGTTTTTACTGGCGTGTTTGCCGAGGGTTTTGCTGGGGTTTTCATGGTTGCCTTCAATTGCATTACTTAAATATTGGTCTTGCTCACTGCGTTTCGGGTATTTTAGCAAAAATTATGCCAGCCATAAATGACAGAGATGCTACCAAAATGTAACGGTAAAAATTAGTATTGACCATTTTTCGTTTATAAACGAAAATACTTCATGTATGAAATAGCTCATTATCTAACTCAAGATAACCAAGATCTTTATCTTAATTGGTTATGTAAGGTTCGCGACAACGTCGCAAGGATAGCTATTGATAGACGAATTAACCGCATAGAACTGGGTAACTTTGGCGACCATAAGCCATGTCAAGACGGCGTTTGGGAGTTACGTATTGATGTTGGTGTGGGTTACCGAGTTTCATGCCGTATCCGCTAACAAAATCATCTTGTTGCTATGTGGTGGCGATAAACGCACACAGAGTGCAGACATAAAACGAGCATGCAGCTATTGGCTAGATTGGAAAAAGAGAGACCCTAATGAGAGATAGAAACCACGATGATGCAATGGCAGCCTTATATCAACAAGACCCTGCCTACGCACTGCAATTTTTGAACACCATACTTAAGGATGGCGACCAAGCTGAGCTTTTGATTGCCCTCAGACAAATGGCCAAAGCCTTTGGCGGAGTACCTGCATTAGCAAAAGAAACCAAACTTAATCAAACCCAGTTATACCGAACCCTTTCCCCTGCTGGCAATCCTGCGCTAAGCAACATTTCCGCCATACTTAAAGTAATGGGCATGCGTTTAGCAGTGGAAGCGATTGCCACACCAACCCATTAACTGTAAAGATATGCTTGCACCACAGATGCACTCGCGGCATCTGTGGTCAAGATTTAGGTATTAAACAATCAAACTGTTCATGCGCTTAACGAAACTGGCCGGGTCATTCAGGCTGCCGCCTTCGGCCAGCAAGGCTTGATCAAACAACACCAAGGCCAAGTCTTTAAACACCGCCTCTGCCGTTTCATTTTCCAAACGCTTGACCAATTTATGGCCAGGGTTAATCTCCAAGATGGGCTTGGATTCCGGCGCGGTTTGCCCAGCCGCCTTCAACATACGGGCTAGGTTGCCGGATAAATCGTTGGCATCGCTCACCAAACAAGCCGGCGAATCGGTTAAGCGGTGCGTCACCCGCACGTCTTTGACTTGCTCGCCCAAACTGGTTTTTATTTTTTCCACCAAGGATTTGGCTTCTTCCTCAATTTTCTTTTGGATGTCTTTTTCCGTGTCGGATTCCAACTTACCTAAATCCAAATCGCCTTTGGCGATGGACTGCAGTTTTTTGCCATCAAATTCGGTCAGGCTGCCTAACAACCACTCGTCGACACGATCCGACAAGAGCAACACTTCTATGCCTTTTTTGCGGAAAATTTCCAAGTGCGGGCTGTGCTGCGCCGCGGCAAAGCTCTCGGCGGTAATGTAGTAGATCAACTCCTGCACAGGCTGCATACGTGCGATGTAGTCTTTCAGTGACACCGTTTGCTCTTCGTTGTCGGTCTTGGTTGAGGCAAAGCGTAGCAAGCCGGCAATTTTGTCCTTATTGGCGAAATCTTCACCTGGGCCTTCTTTTAGCACGCGACCAAACTCGCCATAAAATTTAGCGTAATCGTCTGGCTTGTTTTCTGCCATGTCTTCTAGCAAACTCAAGACTTTTTTCACTGATCCGGCTTTGATGGCATCGACGTCGCGACTCGATTGCAAGATCTCGCGCGACACGTTCAAAGGCAAATCGCTGGTATCGATCACGCCACGGACAAAGCGCAAGTATTGTGGCATCAACTTTTCTGCGTCTTCCATGATGAACACGCGTTTGACGTACAATTTAATGCCATGGCGGCGCTCGCGGTCGTACAAGTCAAACGGCGCACGACTGGGGATGTAGAGCAAGGATATGTATTCTTGCTTGCCTTCGACGCGGCTGTGCGTGTAGCTCAGTGGGTTTTCAAAGTCGTGCGAAACGTGCTTGTAGAATTCTTGGTATTCTTCTTCCGTGATGTCGTTCTTGTTGCGCGCCCACAAGGCCGAGGCGGTGTTGACTGTTTCATCTTCGTCGGTCGGCACCTCGGCGCCGTCTTTCCATTCCGATTTCTTCATGACGATGGGCAAGGTGATGTGGTCGGAGTATTTGCGGATGATGGTTTTAAGTTTCCAGTCGCTTAAAAACTCGTCTTCCGCTTCACGCAAATGCAACACCACGTCGGTACCGCGCGTGGCCTTGTCTGCTTCTTCTAAGGTAAAATCGCCTTCGCCGCTGGATTCCCAACGAACGGCTGTGGCTTCACCGGCACGGCGGGTGCTTAAAGTCACTTTATCGGCAATGATAAAAGCCGAATAAAAGCCCACGCCAAATTGGCCGATTAAATTGGCGTCTTTGGCTTGATCGCCGGATAAAGCGTTAAAGAATTCTTTGGTACCGGATTTAGCAATGGTACCGATGTGGCTGATCACCTCATCGCGGCTCATGCCTATGCCGTTATCGCTGATGGTGACGGTGCGCGCGTCTTTATCGAAAGCGATGCGTATTTTTAAATCGCTGTCCCCTTCATACAATCCGCCGTTGGAGATGGCCTCAAAGCGCAATTTATCCGCCGCGTCCGATGCGTTAGAAATGAGTTCGCGCAAAACGATTTCTTTATTGCTGTACAGCGAATGAATCATCAACTGCAAAAGTTGTTTGACCTCCGCCTGAAACGGCATGGATTGTTTGTTACTGGGTTTTGCGCTGCTGTCTTTTGCCACGGCTGTTGCTCCTAAAATTTTTTACAGAAAAAAACACTGAGGTCTAGTTGGAGGTGATGCGGAATATTTCAAGTGAAATTTTCTTTGTCATAAAACTTTCAAACTATAATGACAGAATAAACAATAATACTGTTTATTCTGTTAATGGAATGAACGCATATTTCAACTTAAGACGCCATGACAACAACACCAGCCGCCCTGCCCACAGACAAATCTTTACTCGCCGCCATAGACTTAGGCTCAAACAGCTTTAGGCTGGAGATAGGCCAAGTCAACAGCGGCTTTATACAACGGCTGGAATACCTTAAAGAAGCGGTGCGCCAGGGCGGCGATTTAGACGAAGACCGCAACTTAAGCATGGAGGCCATGGAGCGCGGCGTGCGCTGCTTAGCGCGCTTTGCCGAGCGCATACAAGGCTTTGACCCCAGTCATGTGCGTGCCGTCGCCACGCAAACCTTACGCGAGGCCAACAACCGTGAAGTCTTTATTAAAATGGCCAAAAAAGCCTTGGGCTTTGACGTGGAAGTGATATCGGGAGTAGAAGAAGCGCGCTTAATTTACCAAGGGGTCAGCCGCTTTTTACCGCAATCGGATGAACGGCGCTTGGTCATAGACATCGGTGGGCGTTCCACCGAATTCATTTTAGGGCAAGGTTTTAACGCCCAACACACCGCTTCCTTGCACGTGGGTTCGGTGGCCTGGTCGTTAAAGCATTTTGCCAACGGCGACTACAGTGAAAACGCCTTCACTCGCGCCGAAATTGCCGCCGAATCCATTTTTGATACGCTGGGGGTTAATTTTAACCGCAAACATTGGGACATCGCCTACGGTGCATCCGGTACGGTGGGCGCCATCGCCGATGTATTGGAGCAATACGGCAGGCCGGCCGACACCGTCAGCAAGGAAGGCCTGCTGTGGTTGCGTGAAGAATTATTACGCGCCAAAAACGTGGATAAATTACGCTTAGCTGGCCTAAAAGAAGAGCGCAAGCCGGTCATTGCCGGCGGCCTGTCCATCATGTTGGGCGTGTTTAACTTTTTAAACATAGACACCATGAACGTCGCCAAAGGCGCCCTCAGGCACGGCTTGATGTATGACATGCTGGCGCAAGACACGGCCATGCTGGACATGCGAAATGCCTCGGTTTTGCACCTCATGCGCAAATTTGCCGTGGATGAAACCCATGCCAAAACCGTGGCGCAAGTGGCGGAAAAGTTATTTGAGAAAATAAGTGCAGACACGCAATTTGCTCCGGGCGAACAAGCCGCTCACAGCCGCAAACTGCAATGGGCTGGCTTGCTGCATGAAATTGGCTGCATAGTCTCGCCGATAGACGCGCATTTGCATGGCGCTTACATGCTGGATCACGCCGAACCTGCCGGTTTTTCACAAAATGAATTGCACCGCTTAAGCCTGTTGGTTTTAGGCTACCGCGGCAAACTCAAACGCCTGGAAGCCGATTTTTCTGATCGCATTTTTATCATGCAACTGGTTTGTTTGCGCTTGGCCGTGATTTTATGCCATGCCAGACAAATGCCGAATTTGCGAGGCCTGCAATTAAGTTATAAACAAAACTCAATCGAATTGTGCTTACCGAAAAGCTGGCCAGAAAAATACCCGCAATCGTATTATTTATTAGACGAAGAAAGTCTGGCCTGGCAGAAGACCAATTGGCTGTTTAAGCTAACGCTGGCCTAGTGGTTTTGTCATAAAAAATTCACTTGCCAGCCCGGTGAATCTATATAAACTGTTTATACCGTTTAATGAGGATATAAAAAATGTCAAAAACCACCCCAGCAACCACTACAAAGCCAACTGCGCCTATCGCAAAACCAGCTGCGGCCAGTGCGACTAAAAAACCCAGCGTAGCCAAAGCCCCAGCAAAAAAACCAGTGGCGGCCAAAGCGGCGCCAGCCAAACCCGTCACGCTTAAAACACCGGCGCTTAAAGTCGTCAAGCCAGCCAAACTAAAAATGGAGCGCGACAGCTTCACCATGCCTAAAACCGAGTACGCGCAATTGGCTGTATTGAAAGAGCGCTTAGTCAAATTAGGCCAACCGGCTAAGAAGAGTGAGTTGTTGCGTGCCGGCATCATGCAATTGGCTGCCATGACAGACGCGGCCTTGAAAGCCGCCATGGCCAAAGTGCCGACCATTAAAACCGGCCGTCCTAACAAAAAATAAATCCTTATATTAATTCAAGACATCCACCACAGATGCCGACGGCATCTGTGGTGAATTTTTTGTGGTGAAATGTTTTTCGTAATTAATAGGTGGGCTGTTGCACGGCAAACAAATAGGTTTGCACGGCCAGCCCATTTTCGTTGGTGACGGCGCGCTGACGCAACCACCAAATCGCGCCCTTCTTCACCACGCAAGCATTGGGCATGGCCAACAAATGGCTAATCAATAGGCCTAAATTTGGCTGATGGCCAACCACCAATATCGTTTGCTGTTTATCGTCATTAAGTAAGTGTGGCAGCATGCCGGCCACCGTACTGTCGACGGCTAAAAAATCCACCACCTGCACCGTGCGTTTAATTCTAGCCGTGTCCAACTGGGTCAAGGCGGCGGCCGTCTCTAGGCAACGTTTTGCCGGACTGCATAGTATGCTGGTGTTTTGCGGCAGAAATTGGTCCAACCAATCGGCCATGCGACTGGCATCCTTACGGCCTTGCTTGCTGAGAACACGATCGCTATCCAGACCGCTGGCACTTTCGGCTTCAGCAATCGCATGACGCCACAAGATTAAATTGGCCATGCGACGGCTATTGGGTATACAGCGAAATGAGGTGCTGTTGCACACTGAAAGCCGGCGCTGACGTCACGCCTTTGGTTTTAGCACCGGCCAGCACGTAGCTGCCGTCTGCCGTCAACAGCCATGCGTCTTGGTTGTCGTCCAAACTCATTTGACAGCACTCACGCAAGATACGCGCGCGGTTTGCGGCGTCATCGATAGGCCAAGCAATTTCTATGCGGCGCATCATGTTGCGGTTCATCCAGTCGGCACTGGATAGCCACATGCTGTCCATGCCGTCTATGTTGAAATAGAACACCCTAGAATGCTCCAGCAAGCGGCCTATGATGGAACGTACGCGCACGCGACCTTCCAAGCCCGGCGCATCGACCGGCAACACGCAAGCGCCACGCAATATCAGGTCCACTTCCACCCCAGCGCGGCCGGCTTTAACCAAAGCCAGCACCAAGGCCTCGTCGGTCAAGGCGTTCATCTTCAAAATAATGCGCGCCGGCTTACCGGCTTTGGCGGCCATCTCGGCGCTTTTAATTTTAGCCAGCATTTGCCTATGTAAATTAAACGGCGCCACCAACAGTTTTTTCAAACGCGGTAATTTAATTTGGCTGGCGATGTGCCTAAACAAATGCTCCATATCATGGGTGATTTGCGGATCCGCCGTTAACATGCTGACATCGGTATAAAGGCGCGCCGTTCTGGGGTTGTAGTTACCGGTTGAAACGTGGCCGTAGTATTTTAAACCCTCACCTTCACGGCGCATCACCAGCAACATTTTGGCATGGGTTTTTAAGCCCACCACGCCGTACACCACTTGCGCGCCTATCGACTCCAAGTCTTCTGCCCAGTTAATATTCGCTTCCTCATCAAAGCGGGCCTTGAGCTCAACCACGGCCATCACTTCTTTGCCACGCCGCACCGCTTCTTGCAAGAGTTTGAGCATGCGCGGGTCAGAACCCGTGCTGTAGATGGTTTGCTGTATGGACAACACGTCCGGATCATTGACCGCTTCACGCAGAAAATCGATGACCGATTCAAAACTCTCGTAAGGCTGATGGATAAGCACATCGCCCTGTTTGAGGCGCTCAAAAAACGATGCATTGGCCTGCAATTGCTGACTCAAGGCCGGCTCAAATGGCTTAAATTTAAGCTGATTGCCTTCGGCCAAATCGGCCAATTGCATTAAGCGCGCTAGGTTAACCAAGCCATTGACGCGGTATAAGGACTCCTTAGGCAAATCAAATTGCTGCAAGAGCAATTTAGCCAATTTGTCATCGCAACCGTGCGACACTTCCAAGCGCACCGCTTCACCAAAATTACGATGGGCCAAGCCTTTGCGTAAGGCCGTGCGTAGGTTTTTCACGTCGTCTTCATCGACCGCCAAATCGGAATGGCGGGTGACCCTAAATTGTGAAAAATTGAGCACTTCCCTGCCGGTAAATAAGCTGGGCAAATGCGCGCGTATCACGCTGGACAGCGAAACGAATTTTTGCTGTTTATCGCTAAGGTGCTTGGGCAATTTAATCAAGCGCGGCAATACTCTGGGCACTTTAACGATGGCAATATTATTATTGCGACCAAAAGCGTCGTCACCGCCTAACAGCACAATAAAGTTCAAGGCTTTGTTCGCCACTAGCGGGAACGGGTGCGATGGATCTAACGCCACCGGCACCAATAACGGCCTAACCGACGATTCAAAATAGTGCGACACCCAACGCCGCTGCTCAGCCGTGCGATCGCCGTGCGACACCAGTTGCACGCCTTGGTTAGCCAGTGCTGGCATCAATTCGCTGTTGAAAATTTGATATTGCTGCTCGACTAAGGCGTGCGCCGCCGCCGATATCGCCCGATAACTTTGCACATTGGTCTCACCATGCTGCTCATTGGCGCGCATGGCATCGACGTGGGGTGCCACCCTAACCTCAAAAAATTCGTCCAAATTGGACGACACGATGCACAAAAAGCGCAAACGTTCCAATAAGGGGTAATCGGCATTTTGCGCCAGACTCAAGACACGTTGATTAAACGCCAATATGCTGGCATCACGGTTGAGCAACTTCAAGCTAGGATAAGTGGTACGCATAGGATTCTATAAGGATAATATAGCACCGATATTAAGCGTGAATTATGACGAATTGATGACAATTCCATGACTTTCATTTGCATGCCCCCAGCCAAATGCCGCGGCACAGCCGGCGGTATTAAGCAGCCAGCAACTGCTTAATAAGCAAGCCAGCGGCAATAAAGCCAAATGGCGCGGTGACGCAGACGCTGGAACCGTAGCCTGCGCAGTTTAGGCCGGTCACGGCGGCACGCGGTTCAGCGCTAGGGCAAACCGCATCGGGTTCAATCACGGCCTCGTCGGAATACACGCACAGCACCGCCATTTTTTTTGGCTTAATGTTGGCAGAACTGGCTTTGGCAAACCCGTGGTCGCGCCTTACTAGATTGCGCACTTTAGCCAGCAATTTATCGTGGCTAACCACACTTAAATCCGCCGATTTAATGCAAGTGGCATCCAAACGCCCACCGGCGGCACCGGTCATCACCAGGGGAATGTTGTTGGCCCGGCAATAGGCGGCTAAGGCGGCTTTGGCTTTAGCATCATCGATGCAATCCAGCACGCCGTCTAGCTGGCTTGGCAATAGAGTCGCAAGATTTTCTGGGGTGATGAAATCTTCAATTTCCGTGATGGTGAGCTGCGGATTAATCAAGCGCATGCGCTCGGCCATGGCAGTGATTTTGGCTTTGCCAAAACTGCCGTCCAGCGCCGGCAATTGCCGGTTAACGTTGGATAGCGCGAGGTTATCCAAGTCTATCAAGGTAATGTGGCCAACGGCATTACGCGCCAAGGCCTCAGCCGCCCAAGAGCCGACGCCGCCTAGGCCTATCACGCAGACGTGCGCGGCTTGCAACCGCGCTAGGCCGTCTTCACCATAAAGCCGCGCCACGCCGCCAAAACGCCGTGCCGCATCTTCGCTTTTAGTCTCAGACTGACTTTGTCTCATGTTTCCAACACAACAAAGGCCGCCGCCAAATTACGCTCATCGCTGATGCTGACATGGGTATGGCGTATCTGCTTGGCTTGCACAAACGCTTGCAACTCGGGCGCCAATACCAACAAGGGCTTACCCAAGTCATCGTGAGCCACGGCGATATTTTGAAAGCTAGCCGCCCCGCGCAAACCGGTGCCCAAGGCCTTGGAAAAGGCTTCTTTGGCGGCAAAGCGTTTGGCTAAAAATCGGGCTTTGATGTTTGATGCCTGGTAGCGCTCCATTTCGCTGGTCGCCAAGATGCGCTTAGCAAACTCGTCGCCAAATTGGGCAATGGATGCGGCAATGCGCTCCACTTCGACGATGTCTGTGCCTATGCCAAAGATCATATGGCGCCTAAATTAAGCGCGGATTCTTTCATCAGCGCCTTCATCTCACGCACGGCATTGTCCCAACCAACGAACAAGGCGTGGGCGACGATGGCATGGCCTATATTGAGTTCGTCTATGCCAGGAATGGACGCAATCTCATGCACATTGTGGTAGTGCAAACCGTGGCCGGCATTCACCACCAAGCCCAAATTGAGCGCGTGCTGCACCGCCATTTTGATGCGTTGCAATTCATGCGCTTGTGCCGCCGGACTGTCGGCGTCGGCAAAGGTGCCGGTGTGCAATTCCACCACGGCCGCACCGGTTTTTTTGGCCGCCTCGATTTGAGCTAAATCGGGCGCGATGAATAAAGAAACCCGTATGCCGGCCGCCATCAGCTTTTGCACCGCGTGTTGCACCTTGGCAAACTGCCCTAGCACGTCCAAACCGCCCTCGGTGGTGTGCTCTTCACGACGCTCCGGCACCAAGCACACGTCTTGCGGGGCGACCGTAACGGCAATGTCCAGCATTTCATCGGTAACCGCGCACTCTAAATTCATGTGCGTTTGCAATAAACCACGCAAGGCATGCACGTCAGCATCTTGCATGTGGCGGCGGTCTTCACGCAAATGCAAGGTGATGCTGTCGGCACCAGACTGCTCGGCGCGCAGTGCCGCTTGTACCACGCTGGGGTATTTGGTACCGCGCGCTTGGCGTATGGTGGCGACGTGATCGATATTCACACCTAGTTTAATCATGACTTACTTCCTAAAATTTTAATTACCCACTGCAGCACTCATAGCCCTTGCAGGTCTATCAGCAACTGCCGGGTGTGCAAAGGCTGGTCGCCTAAGTAATGGGCCAATAAATAGCGCATCAATTGCTTACTCTGTTGTTGGGTTTGCGTCTGAGTGTAATCGTCCCCCGCCATGTCCAGCAAGGTTTTGCCTGACAATTGTACGCCATTTTGCCCAGTATGAGCCATGCCAATGGCTTGGGCGCCATGCTCCGCTTGGTATACATAGCCTTGCTCTGCCAGAACGGCACTGCCGGCACTGTCCACTTGCAAGGGGATGGCGTAACCCAATTCTTGCAATAATTTTAATTCGAAGCGACGCAGGGTGGCGGCCAAATCTTGTTCCATCGCCAAGGTTTTTAAGGTGGCGCTGTAATAGACAAACAAAGCCTCGTGCGCGTCCTCGCGCGGCAATAAACGCAGCAACAGCTCGTTTAAATAAAAGCCACACATCAAGGCCTCGCCTTTTAATAACAGCAAGCCGCCTGCCCAATCCAGACTGTGCAAGGTTTTTAGTTCAGCTTTACCTGACCAAGTAGCCAGCAAGGGTTGGAACGATTGCAACATGCCGCGCATGGCCGAACGTGGGCGCCGCGCGCCCTTGGCCGTGGTCGCTACCCGACCGTGCTCATGGCTAAACAACTCAACCACCAAGCTGGTTTCTTTGAATGGGTAAGTGTGCAGCACGAACACTGCTTGGTTGTCGAATCGAAAACTAGGCTGCATAAATTAGAATTAAATCTCACCATAAAAAATCTCACCAAGGATGCCGCAAGGGCATTCCCGTCATTTCTAAGCCTCAAAAATCTCGGCTTGAAATTCGTGAAGGCACAGAGAAAAGACAAGCAAGTACAACAATAGATGTATTTTTTTGTAGGTCGGGATTTATCCCGACACAATACTAATGCAATCTTTTTATATCGGTTTGATTTTCTCTGTGCCTCTGTGTCTCTGTGGTGAGGTGCATTTTGGTGACTATTAATAGCCCAAGCTTTTGAGCGCACGTTCGTCGTCCGCCCAACCGCCTTTCACTTTCACCCAGGTTTCCAAATAGACTTTGCCACCAAACAGTTTTTCCATGTCTTGCCTGGCTTCGGTGGAAATTTGCTTCATTTTTTCACCGTTCTTACCAATCAGCATGGGTTTTTGGCTGTCTTTATCGACGATGATGGCGCAGAAAATACGGCGCAAACTGCCCACCACCTCAAACTTTTCAATTTCCACCGCGACCGAATAAGGAATCTCATCGCCTAACAAGCGGAATATTTTCTCGCGCACCAATTCGGCCGCCAAAAAGCGTTCATTCTTGTCGGTGAGTTCGTCTTCAGAATAAATGGCTGCCTGTTTAGGTAAGTATTTGCGTATGGTGTGCAGCAACTCGTCCAAATGCAGGCTTTTTTTGGCACTAACCGGCACGATGTCGGAAAACGGGAATTCCAAATCAAAGTCTTGAATCAAGGGCAATAAATTGCCTTTGTCGCCCATTAAATCGGCTTTATTCACCACCAAAATGGTCGGCGTTTTTTCGGAGAGCAATTGCAATACTTTGCGATCGGCTTCGCCCAATTTCATCGGTTCTATCACAAACAAGACCACGTCGACTTCGGTTAATACCTGCGTAACGGTTTTATTCAAACCTTTATTCAAGGCATTTAAATGCTTTTGCTGAAAGCCTGGCGTATCGACAAACAAAAATTGTGTGTCCTCTGTCGTGTGTATGCCCAATAAACGATGACGGGTGGTTTGCGCCTTACGCGAAGTAATGGCCAATTTCATGCCCAAGATATGATTGAGCAAGGTCGATTTACCGACGTTGGGGCGGCCCACTATGGCTACCGTGCCGCATTTAAAGGCACTGTCGTCGGCTAAATTTGTGTCATTGTCTGTCATGTTAGGCTGTCCTATGAGGGTTTACGCGGCGTAGCTTTTGCCAAAGCCCAGTTTATCTAAAGCCAATAAAGCCAGCTGTGCCGCTTGCTGTTCGGCGATACGGCGGCTGGTGCCCTCGCCCACGGTGCGTATATCGAGTTTTTGTATGAAGCATTCGACGATGAAGACTTGGGCATGCGCCTCACCGCCGGTGTGCACCACGGCGTATTCTGGCACCGCCACTTTGCGGCCTTGCAAGCGTTCTTGCAATAAGGATTTGGGGTCTTTATCGATGACTTTGGGGTCTATGGTGTTGAGTTTGTTGGCATACAAATGCAGCACCAAGGCTTCAGCGGCGGCAAAGCCACCGTCCAAATAGACCGCGCCTATGATGGCTTCCAGGGCATCGGCCAAGATAGACGGCCTACGCCAACCGGCACTTTTGAGTTCGCCCTCACCCAATTTAAGCGCATCGCCTAAATTAAGCGCCATGGCCAACTCGCTGATGCTGGCCTCTTTGACCAACTGTGCGCGCAAACGGCTTAAATCGCCCTCGTCCAAGCCGGGGAAGCGCTGAAACAACTGATGCGCGATAATAAAATTCAGCGCACCATCGCCCAAATACTCCAGACGCTCATTATTCTGCCCGCTGAAACTGCGGTGCGTTAAGGCTTGCGTCAACAAGCCGTGGTTAACGAATTTGTAGGGTAAGCGTTTAGCTAAATCTTGCACGGCCATCGCTTAATAATTCCTAGCCATGGCCATTTATAGGTCAGCCTCTTGCGTGGAGAAATCCAGCAAAATACTGAGGTTGCCAAACAAGGGCGCGATGACTTGGTATTTCACCGACACCACCGTCAGCCCCGCACTGTTTTTATCTATCAATAAATCTTGGCTTTTAACGGCCGTGACGTAAGCCACATCAGCCCGCCGCTCAAACGCATCTTGAATTTCTTTGTGGCTCATGCTGTTAAGCGCTTCTTTATTCAACCCTGCCAGCACCATTTTGACTGAATAATATTGCTGATACGCTGGCACGGTTTTCGTGGCCACATAAGCCACCAGCGCCAGCGAGGCGCAAACCAACAACATGCCGAGCAAGGTCATGCCGGCTTGTTGTTTGGGCGATATCCACTGATTTTTAATGGGCATAGCGGGCTCCGAATCCATTAACGAATAGCATGGCCTATTCTGGCAGTCTCATCAAAATTCATCCAGATAAAAAATGCCTTGCCGACCAAGTTTTGCTCAGGCACAAAACCCCAGACACGGCTGTCTGAACTGTCATCACGGTTATCACCCATGGCTAAATAATGCCCAGCCGGCACCACAACTTCTTCTTCGTGGGCCAATTTCGCGCCCAGCATATCCGGCGCGTAATTGCCTGCCCAAGGATTGATTAAAATGTCGTGCTGCACGTCACCCAACTGCTCGCGGTATTGCTTGGCGGTCAGCATGTTTAAGCCCGGTTTAATGTAGGTGTAGTCGCCCACCTCGGCCACATCAAGCAACTGGCCATTGATGGTCAAGCGTTTGTCCATATAGCGTATTTTATCGCCAGGCAAGCCCACTACCCGCTTGATGTAATCCACCGATGGCGAGGGCGGGTAATGAAAAACAAACACGTCGCCCCGTTGCGGTTGATTGATATCGAAAAAACGACTGTTTAAAATAGGCACGCGCAAACCGTAGGTGTATTTATTGACCAAAATGTAGTCGCCGGCGAGCAAGGTCGGCATCATGGAACCCGATGGAATTTTGAACGGCTCCACAATAAACGAGCGTACAAAAAACACCAACAAGATGACCGGGAAAAAGCTCTTAGCGTATTCCACCAGCACCGGCTCAACCGCATCGGCCGCACGTCTTTTACGCAACAGCACGCTGTCTAACAACCAGATAAAACCGGTGGCCAGCAATATCGCCAGCATGAACAAAGCAAAATACATTATTTATCCTCTACCCGTAAAATAGCCAAAAACGCTTCTTGCGGAATTTCAACGTTACCCACGTGCTTCATGCGTTTCTTACCTTCTTTTTGCTTATCCAACAATTTACGCTTACGTGACACGTCGCCGCCGTAACATTTGGCAATCACGTTTTTACGCATGGCCTTGACCGTTTCACGGGCAATAATATTGGCGCCTATCGAGGCCTGTATCGCCACATCAAACATTTGCCGCGGTATCAGCTCACGCATCTTAGCCGCCACTTCACGGCCACGGTGCACGCTGTTGGCGCGGTGCACTATCATGCTCAAGGCATCGACTTTTTCGCCATTGACCATGATGTCGAGCTTGACCAGATCGGCGGCACGGAACTCTAAAAATTCGTAATCCATGGAGGCATAGCCACGTGACACGGATTTTAATTTATCAAAGAAATCCAACACCACTTCATTGAGCGGCATTTCGTAACTTAACATGACTTGCCTGCCCATGTATTGCATGTTTTTCTGTATGCCACGCTTGTTGTTACACAAGGTCATGACTGGACCCACGTAATCTTGTGGCATCAATAAATTCACCGTAATGACCGGTTCACGCGTCTCTTCCACACGCGACAACTCAGGCAAGCGCGATGGATTTTCAATTTGCACGACGCTGCCGTCTTTGAGCAAAAGCTCATAAATAACCGTGGGCGCGGTGGTGATTAAATCCATGTCGTACTCACGCTCTAAGCGTTCTTGCACGATTTCCATGTGCAGCAAGCCTAAAAAGCCGCACCTAAAGCCAAAGCCCAAGGCGGTGGAGTTTTCTGGCTCAAACAACAAGGAGGCATCGTTTAAGCTGAGCTTTTCTAAGGCGGTACGCAAGGCCTCGAACTGATTGGATTCGACCGGATAAAGGCCGGCAAACACTTGCGGCTTCACCTCTTTAAAGCCCGCCAAGGCCTCAGGCGCAGGCTTGTTGGCCAGGGTCACGGTGTCGCCCACTTTGGCACTGGCCAATTCTTTAATGCCGGCAATCACAAAACCCACTTCACCGGCAGACAAGGCAGTTTTTTGTAAAGACTTAGGCGTAAACACGCCCACCTGCTCGCATAAAAATTCCGTGTGGGTGGCCATCAGACGTATTTTATCTTTGGGTTTTAATACCCCATCCACCACCCGCACCAACATCACCACGCCAACGTAATTATCAAACCACGCATCAATCACCAAGGCTTTAAGTGGGCCATCCACATTGCCTTTGGGCGCCGGCACTTTGGCGATCACCGCTTCCAAGACATCACGCACACCCAAGCCAGTTTTGGCTGAGCAGCGCACCGCGTCTTGCGCGTCTATGCCTATCACGTCTTCAATTTCTTGTATGACCCGCTCTGGGTCGGCCGAGGGCAGGTCAATTTTATTGAGTACCGCCGTCACTTCCACGCCTAAATCCAGCGCGGTATAACAGTTGGCCACGCTCTGCGCCTCCACCCCTTGGCTGGCGTCCACCACCAACAAGGCCCCTTCACAAGCAGACAAAGAACGCGACACCTCGTAGCTAAAGTCCACGTGACCTGGGGTATCAATCAAATTCAATTGGTAGATTTGGCCATCGTCGGCCTTGTATTGCAAAGCCGCCGTTTGCGCCTTAATGGTGATGCCACGCTCACGCTCTATGTCCATGGAGTCGAGCACTTGCGCTTCCATCTCACGATCGGCCAAGCCACCACACAAATGAATGATGCGGTCGGCTAGAGTCGATTTACCGTGATCGATGTGGGCAATAATGGAAAAATTACGAATGTTTTTCATTTAATCTTCAAGCTTTTATACAAACAAATAAGGCGCCCTAAGCGCCTTTTCACAATAGCCGTGATTTTACAACAAATGCCTGATTAGTTTGTAATTAATTGTGCAAAAAGCTTATCATAGTGATATCCACATTCAGACCAAACGGTTTCTTCTGGCTCATTTTGCACCCTACTTTACGCATCGCTACGTTTAATATTCATAAGGGCTTTACCCATTTTAACGCCCGCTTTTCGCTGCATTTGCAACGCGAGATGTTAAGAAAACTGCAAGCAGACCTTATTTTCTTGCAAGAAGTGCGAGACCTGCACAGCCGACACAGCGAACGCTTGGCAGCCAACCAAGGCCAAATGGAGTTTTTAGCTGACAGCGTATGGCAAGACTACTGTTATGGCAAAAATGCTATTTACCCGGCCGGCCACCATGGCAACGCACTGCTCTCTAAATTTCCGATTATACGCACCCACAATCAAGACATTTCCGCGCACGGCTCAGAGCAGCGTGGCATGCTGCATGCGGAAATTGCTGTGCCCGATTGGGAGCAGCCCTTGCACACCATTTGTGTGCATTTAGGCTTGTTTGCCCGCTGGCGCCGACAACAACTGTCTGCCATTGCCGATTACATCCGGGCACACGTGCCCGCCGACGCGCCCTTGATTATTGCCGGGGATTTTAACGATTGGGGCTTGCGCTCTGGGCGCCACTTTGCGCAAAGCCTGGGCATGCAAGAAGCGTTTGAGCAGCATACCGGTCAATCGGCGCGCAGCTACCCGGCTTGGTTGCCCATGCTAAAACTCGATCGCATCTACCTGCGCGGCTTTAGTATCAAGCACGTGGCCGTGCATGCTGGGCCACAGTTTTTAAAACTGTCTGACCACGCCATACTCAGCGCCGATTTGAGTAAACTGTGATGCGCTTTATTGCTGGCAATCAAATTACCTTATTACGCAGTGGCGGCGAATACTTTCCTGCGTTAAAACTGGCCATCTCGCAAGCACAACAGGAAATCTATTTGCAATCCTATATTTTTCAAGACGACCGCACCGGACGCAGCATAGGCCAGGCGCTGATGCAAGCCGCTTGCTGCGGGGTAAAGGTCAATTTACTGCTAGACGGCTTTGGCTGCCAAGATTTAAACGTGGATTACATCGCCCAGCTCAAAGCGGCCGGCGTAAACCTGTTGTTTTATCGCCAGAAAATATCGCCTTGGTCATTCCAAAAAAACCGTTTACGGCGCTTACACAGCAAAGTCGTGGTGATCGATGGCCAGGTGGGCTTTGTCGGCGGCATCAACATCATAGACGACAACAATGTGCCCAACCCCAACAACGTGCCACCGCGCATCGATTACGCCATTCGACTCGAAGGCGCGCTATTGCCGCGCCTGCACGCCAGCGTAGCGGACCTTTGGCAACGCGTGGCTTGGCTCAACTTGCTCAAGCCGGCCAGCCACAAAAAAACCTTAAGCGGGATCCATGCGCCCGGCATCCCTGCCGCTTTTGTGCAACGCGACAACGTGCTGCATAGGCACGACATTGAAATCGCTTACCTCGAGGCTATCCAGTCGGCTTCCCAGGAAATCATCATCGCCAACGCCTATTTTTTACCCGGCAGAAAATTCCGCAAAGCGCTACTGGATGCCGCCAAGCGTGGGGTGAAGATAACGCTATTGTTGCAAGGGCGCATGGAGTATTTTTTAATGTTTGCCACCCACGCTTTTTACAGCGAGTTCTTGAACAAAGGCATCGCCATTTACGAATACCGTAAAAGTTTTATGCACAGCAAAGTGGCGGTAATAGACAGCGAATGGGCCACCGTCGGCTCATCCAACATCGACCCATTTAGCTTATTGCTGGCGCGCGAAGCCAATGTGTTTATCAAAGACCGGGCTTTTGCGAGTGAATTGCGCGCCGACATACTCGCCTCTATCGACGCCGGTGCCGTGGCGATATCCGCCCAACAATGGCAAACAGAAAACACCTTTAAGCGCGTTTCATCGTGGCTAGCGCTGGGCTTGGTGCGGGTGTTTCTAGGGCTGATAGGGGAAAAAGACGAGTAGGCAAAATCAAACCCATTCACCACAGAGACACAAAAGCACAGATAAAATCAAACCCATACACCACAAAAGCTTCTCACCAATGGTGAGAAGCTTTTGTGGTGAGGTGTTTTTGTACGGCGCTTATTATTTAAGCACCTTAATCGGCACATACAAGGTGCTGTCACCGCGCTGCACCAGCACCGCCACGGTTTTACCCGCTGCCACGGCGTTGATTTGCTTATTAAACTGCTCCACGCTTTGCGATTCGTTGTTATTCAAGCCTAAAACCACGTCGCCACGGCGTATGCCCGCTTGCGCGGCCGCGCCCACGCTCTCCATCACCAACAAGCCATTTTTGCCGTTGAGTTTTTTCTTTTGCTGCACGGTCAGCTCTTTTAACGTTAAGCCTATTTTATTGGCTTCCACCTTGCCATTGGGCTTGTTGTTTGGCGTGGCCGCATCACTGCCGTCACTGGGCATTTCGCCCACCCCGATGTTGAGTGTTTTGGCATTGCCTTTGCGCAAAATATCCACTGCCGCCATTTTGCCTGGCTTAGCCGCCCCTACCGCACGTGGTAAATCGGCCGAAGTTAATATGGTCTTGCCATCAAATTTGGTAATGATGTCGCCAGCCTCCAAGCCGCCTTTATCGGCCGGGCCATTTTTCTCCACCCCGGCCACCAAGGCGCCATTGGTATTCTTCATGGCAAACGATTCGGCCAATTCTTTGGTGATTTCTTGAATGGCGATACCCAGCCAACCACGGGTGATTTTGCCTGTGGCTTTGAGTTGATTTGACACGTCGATGGCAACGTCTATGGGTATGGCGAAAGACAAGCCCATGGAACCGCCACTGCGGCTGTAAATTTGCGAATTGATGCCGACCACTTCCCCGGCCAAATTAAACAAGGGACCGCCCGAGTTGCCTGGATTAATTGCCACGTCAGTTTGGATGAAAGGCACAAAATTTTCTTGTGGCAAGGCACGGCCTTTGGCGCTGACGATGCCGGCGGTCATGGTGTTTTCTAAGCCGAACGGTGAACCGATGGCGGCCACCCACTCACCGACTTTCAATTTAGCCGGATCGCCCACCAGCACCTTAGGCAAACCACTGGCGTCAATTTTCACCAAGGCCACGTCGGTGCGTTTATCCACGCCGACGATTTTCGCTTTGAATTCACGCTTATCGGCCAATTTAACAATGACTTCATCGGCCTCGTTGACCACGTGCGCGTTGGTTAAAATATAACCGTCGCTACTGATAATAAAGCCTGAGCCTAAAGACTGCGATTTGTAATCGGGTTGCGGTACGCCACCCTGGCCTGGCATGCCGGGCGCGAAGGGAATACCAAAACGCTTAAAAAATTCCTGCATTTGCTCATCGCCTTCCATGCCAGGAAAAGGCGACATGGCGGCATTGTTATGCACACTCTGGGTGACACTGATGTTGACCACTTCTGCACCGTGCTTTTCCGCCAAATCGGTAAAATCAGGCAGCGCTTGCGCGTAAACTGACGCACTGACCAAGCCACAAAAAGCCACAACATTAAGCCATTTTTTCAACATTTACCTACCTCAATCCATCAATTGACTATTTAAAAATGACGGCCAGAATCACCCATGGCCAGCCCACTTACTTTCTTAAATTGGGCGAAGAAGCACATTGTTCAAGCCCCTCATCCGCGGGGGCCAAACGCAAAACAAGCGCTTGGTATTTTTGGCTGTACGCCGCCCCTGACTGTTGCGCCCCCATCAAATAGCGCTTCACCGCAAAAAAACCAGCCAGCAACCCTACAACGGCCCCTAACATCACGTAAAACTGATTGGCAAAAAAATGATCGGCTAGCAACGCCCCGACCAACAAGGTCAACAAAGGCACGATATACAAAAAGAACGCGGAATTTAATACCGCTTGCTCGTCTATGCCCACCACCACCGCGTCGCCCACTTTAGCCTGAATGGCGTTGTGCGCAGTAAATTCATGAGGCTGCGACTTCACCATCTTAGACCAAGTGGCATTGCCGCAACCACGCTTTTGCCCGCATAAGCCGCAAGCGTTGCGCCGCTCTAAAATCAAGCTGGCTTGCATGCCGCGGACGGCGGTCACTATTGCGTACTCTTCTATCATGCTGATGCCTTGTTTCTTTTTTATGAAAAAGCGATTATAGCCAGCGCCCGCGCTATTTGACAAACACCACGGCCTGGGCAATTTTAGCCACGGTTAATTCTGGCACCTCGCCCACCACGGTAATTTGCAAGTTGCCAACGACGCTGGCATAAAAACTGGTGTTACCCACTAAGCTGCGGCCGGCTCTGGGCTTGATGCCATGCTCCAAAGGCTCGATGAATAGCGACACCGAGGCCAAGCCATCCGAAAAAATGATGTGGTTTACCGGCACAGACTTACCGCGCACCTTGCGCAGCATTTGATCAACTTTGACATAACCCTCGGGCAATGCGTTTAAGCGCCAATGTGCGCTGTCCTGCTTGTCGGCCACGGTGTTAACGTCTTCCATGACGTAGGCTTTTTTGGCGTCTATTTTTGGCTTAAACCAATCCAAATCGACATTGTTAATCAAACCCAGTTGATTAAACGCCATGCTGTCCAGCATTTCGTTGTGGCTGTTCAGCATCACCGATTTTAATAACAAGCCGTACTCGCTATCCACCCAAAATTGATAGCTGTAGCGTAATTGATCTTTGGCCTCCAAGAACAAGATTTGCGCCTGCCTATCGGCCACCCGCTCGCTACCGCCGGCTCTTAACTCATAATTGGCTTTAATCCCGGTTAAATCCGTGGGCAAAATGGCCGGGAACATGTTTTGCCCACGGCGTTTTTCGATGACGATCTTTTCGTTTTTTGGGTTATATATCACCACCTCGCCACCTTGGCTTAGCACCTCGCGCGGCGAACCGTCTAGCACGACGTTGTGCGCAAATTCATGCTGCCCATCAAACAAATGTTTAATCTCTACCGACTTGGATTGCGACCCCGACTGGCAAATAAAAATGCCTTTGTAACTTAAGGCATGGGCGGCCACGGCGGTTTTCTGCAACACCAGCCACAAATCTTCATTGGCCGCTTGACTGGCCAATGCGCTGCCCAACAGTACACAGCTTAAAAGTAAACGCTTAAACAACATGACTCACCTTGAATGTCGGCATCCGTAGATTACCCATCAGTACGCGTAACTGGCAGATTGAATGTAGTAGGAGCTGGCAGATGGCGCCGAAGACTGGTGCGCCATCAAGTATTCCGCCGGGATGCTCGCGTCCAGCGCGGCCATGCCGGGATTTGAATCCGCATCACCCACTTGCGTTTGCAAGGCCATAAAACTCACCGCCATCACGGCGGCCAGCGAGGCCGCCGTAGCCCAGACCAAAGGGCGCTTAGCCCTGTCCACTGAAGCTGCCGTGCCAGTGGCCGGCTTAAACCAAGCGGCATTGGGCGATAACACGGTAGGCTCCTTGTCAATTTCGGCCATCAACTTGGTTTTAAAATCCGCACTCAATGCCGGCGTGCCACGCATGACGTCACCGATTAAATGGTAGCGGCTCCAGGCTTCAGCTGCCGAGCTGTTTGCTTGCCCACCGCTGAGCAAATGCTCAGCATAGTCTAAGGCAATTTCGTTATCGGCTAAGGCGGATAGTTGTTCTGTCATGGTTTACTCTCAATGCACTTGGGCTCACAAGGTTAAAGCTTACCAGCGCTTATGCTCTGGCGTGTTTTCTAACAAGGGTTTTAATTTCAATGAAATGCTGTCGCGTGCCCTAAAAATACGCGAGCGCACCGTGCCTATCGGGCAATTCATCACGCTGGCAATTTCTTCATAGCTCAAACCTTCAATCTCACGCAAGGTAATGGCGGTGCGCAGTTCTTCTGGCAAGCTGGCCACGGTATCGTTCACGGTTTGGGCAATTTGCTTAGTCATCAAGGACGACTCCGGCGTTTCCATGCTGCGCAAGGCATCGCCTTCTGCAAAATTCTCGGCGTCTTCCAGCTCTATGCCGGTACTGGCGCTAGGGCGGCGTTTACGCGCGCCTAAATAATTTTTTGCGCTGTTAATGCCTATGCGATACAGCCAGGTATAAAACGCACTGTCGCCCCGAAAATTAGGCAAAGCACGGTAGGCTTTAATAAAGGTCTCTTGCACGATGTCTTCAACTTCAGCTTGGTCACGCACCATGCGCGATAGCAAGCGCGCCAACTTGCGCTGGTATTTATCCACCAACATGGAAAAAGCGCGCTTGTCGCCACGCTGGGCGCGTAGCACCAGTTCGTGGTCGATTTCACGGTTTTCTAAAGAGTTATTGGCGACCAAACTTAACTGTCCATGGGTTTGAATCTGTGCTGGGCTTTCGGCATGACTGGGCTCTTCACTTAAATGCTTTGCTGTTTTGCCAGTATAACCTTGTGCAGCCACTTGCACTAAACTTAGTTGGCTTAAATTAATTTCATCCACAATACGCATCGCATCCTCGCCCTTATTTTTAAAGCCAAACACCGGTTTATTTATTCGGCCAGTGGGCCCTGTCTATTGCCTTTTACGCTGACAAAGATACACTCTCAATAGTTCCAGCAAGCACCGGCGAATTTTCCAAGGTTCACACGACACAACAACCCGTATGCAGCAATTTGATGTACTCATTATTGGCAGCGGCCTGGCCGGCTTAAGCACGGCGCTGCGGCTGGCCGAGCATAAAAAAGTCTGTTTAGTCAGCAAACGCAGCATAAACGACACCGCCAGCGATTGGGCGCAAGGCGGCATTGCCGCGGTGCTGACCGCTGAAGACTCAATCGAAAGCCATGTGCAAGACACTTTAACGGCCGGTGGCGGCTTGTGCGATGTGACGGTCACCAAGATGGTCGCCGAACAAGCCAAAGGCGCGGTGGAATGGCTGGTAGACCAAGGCGTGGGCTTTACCCGCACGGCCAACAACCAGGGCTTTCATTTAACCCGCGAAGGCGGCCATAGCCACAGGCGCATCATCCACGCCGCCGACACCACCGGCCATGCCGTACAAACCACCTTGTCTGAGAAAATCAAACAACACCCCAACATCAGCCTGCTGGAAAATCACATCGCGGTGGATTTAATCACCGCCAGAAAAATGTCCAACGCCAGCACCGCCCATCAAGCGCCCGCATCCGACTACCACAGCGATGCCAATGCCTGTTTAGGCGCCTACGTGTTGGATAAAAGCACCGGCAAAGTCATCACCATCGCCGCACAAAATACCCTGCTAGCCACCGGTGGAGCTGGCAAAGTGTATTTATACACCACCAACCCAGACATCAGCACCGGTGATGGCATGGCCATGGCTTGGCGCGCAGGCTGCCGCGTGGCCAACATGGAATTCATCCAATTTCACCCCACTTGTTTATTTCACCCGCATGCCAAATCGTTTTTAATCAGCGAAGTGGTGCGCGGCGAAGGCGGCCTGCTCAAACTACCCGATGGCACGCGCTTTATGCTGGAACACGACGAACGGCTGGAATTGGCGCCACGCGACGTCGTGGCGCGTGCCATCGACTTTGAGATGAAAAAACGCGGCTTGGATTGCGTCTATTTGGACATCAGCGACAAACCCTTAAGCTTTATCGAGACGCATTTCCCCAATATCTACCAACGCTGCTTAAGCTTTGGTATAGACATCAGCAAAACGCCTATCCCGGTGGTGCCGGCCGCGCATTATAGCTGTGGCGGCGTCATGACCGACGACAAAGGCCGCACCGACATCAAGCATTTGTATGCCGTGGGCGAAACCGCTTGCACCGGCTTGCATGGC
>SXVG01000059.1 GCA_005791685.1 Methylotenera sp.
CGCAGCGCGTTTGGCCGCTAATATTTTAGTCAACATGCCGCCCGTGCCCACGGTACTGCCGGCGCCACCGGCCATTTTTTCCAATGCGCTGTCCCCGGCCATGGCATGCCCAATGAACTTTGCATTGTTGTCCAGACGTGGGTCAGCCGAATACAAGCCGCGCTGATCCGTTAAAATCACCAGCGCGTCGGCTTCGATTAAATTGGCCACCAACGAGCCTAAGGTATCGTTGTCACCAAAGCGAATTTCATCGGTGACCACCGTGTCGTTTTCGTTGATGATAGGAATGACGTTTAAATCCAATAAAGTGCGCAAGGTGCTGCGCGCATTTAAGTAACGCTTTCTATCGGCTAAATCATCGTGGGTTAAGAGCAGTTGCGCGGTATGCAATTGGTGTAGGCTAAAACAGGATTCGTACATTTGCACCAAACCCATTTGCCCCACGGCGGCGGCTGCCTGCAATTCATTGACCGCGGTAGGCCGTTTTTTCCAGCCTAAACGCTGCATGCCTTCCGCCACGGCGCCACTGGACACCAATATGACTTGCTTGCCTTGATGCGCCAAATGGGCGATTTGCGTCGCCCAGGCGGCAATCGCCTCCTGGTCTAGGCCATTGCCATTATTCGTGACCAAGCTGGATCCGACCTTGACCACGATCACTTTTGCATCCACTAGCAGCGATTTAAATTCCAGCGTAGTCATTTTATTAATCTTTTACACTCACCCTATTAGCAGCCATCGTTTCATTAATCAGGCCCGTTTCTTTAAATTCACCCGCTGCGGCATCCACGTCCAATGCCAAACGCTTGGCTTCGTCTATGTGCGCCATGATAGCGTAGGTTAATTCTTTACAACCCAGCCCATTAATTGCTGAAATAGCAAATACTGGACCTTTCCAACCGTAGGCTTTAACAAATTCTTTCACGGCCAGCTCAGTGTCTTGCAACATGTCTACTTTATTGAGCACCAACCAACGTGGCTTTTCATATAAAGCCTGATCGTATTTTCTCAGTTCTTCAACGATGGCTTTAGCCTCGCGCACCGGGTCCACCGCCTCATCAAACGGCGCGATGTCTACCAAATGCAACAATAAAGAGGTGCGTTGCAAATGCCGTAAAAATTGATGGCCCAAGCCTGCACCTTCCGCCGCGCCTTCAATGATGCCAGGGATGTCGGCAATCACAAAACTACGCTCGCTATCTACCCGCACCACGCCCAAATTAGGGTGCAAGGTGGTGAACGGGTAATCGGCGACTTTGGGTTTGGCCGCCGACACTGAACGTATATAGGTGGACTTGCCGGCATTAGGCATGCCCAACAAACCCACGTCGGCCAACACTTTAAGCTCTAAATAAAGCTCCAGCTCTTCGCCTGGGTCGCCTTTGGTGCATTGCCGTGGCGCACGGTTTAGACTGGATTTAAAATGCACGTTGCCCAAACCGCCTTTGCCACCCGCCGCCATTTGGGCGCGTTGACCATGCTCGCTTAAATCCACCAACATTTGCCCGCTGGCTTTATCTGAAATCACCGTGCCGACTGGCACACGTAAGACCATTTCTTCACCTTTAGCGCCGTAACATTCAGCGCTGCGACCGTTCTCCCCACGTTGTGCACGAAACACACGTGAATAGCGGTAGTCCACTAGGGTATTGATATTGCGGTCGGCTTCCATGTAAATGGATCCACCACGACCGCCGTCGCCGCCGCTAGGGCCGCCGAGCGGTTCGTACTTTTCGCGCCTGAAGGTGGCCACGCCATTACCGCCATCACCGGCGTATATTTTAATCGTTGCTTCGTCTATAAATTTCATACTTTTAACCTTCGCAAGAATGCTTTAGCCTTAAAGCCTCAACAACCCTGCCATTCCCAGAAGACGGTAAAGGTCTTCCCCCGTGGAATATATCAGCTAAGGCCGATTATTCACACGCGACAGTCTAGCAAACAAAAAAGCCCCATCAAACGATGAGGCTTTGAATAATACCAGTGTAACTTAAGCTGCAACAATAATACTTACAGTGTGGCGCTTTAATGCACCTTTAACTGCAAAAGCTACTTTACCTGCCACTTTAGCGTACAAAGTATGATCCTTACCCATGCCTACGTTTTCACCCGCGTGCATTTTTGTACCGCGCTGACGCACGATGATGCTGCCTGCGCTCACCACTGTTTCGCCGAAGGCTTTAACACCTAGTCGTTGTGCGTGTGAATCGCGACCGTTACGTGAACTACCGCCTGCTTTTTTGTGTGCCATGATTAATCCTTAAGTCTTATTGATTGCGTCAATTATGCAGCAGCTTTAGCTGCTTTAGCTTTGGCTGGTTTAGCCGCGGCTTGACCTGCAGCTAAAATTTCGCCAATTTGAATTTCAGTAAAACTTTGGCGATGGCCTTGAGTTTTACGGTAATGTTTACGGCGACGGAATTTGAAAATCATCACCTTGTCCGCACGGCCGTGTGACAGCACCGTAGCTTGAACCGTTGCACCATTGATAATAGGTGAACCTATGGTTGTTGTTGTGCCGTCTGAAACCATTAAAATTTGATCCAGCGTAACCGTACCGCCCACTTCAACTTCTAATTTTTCAACTTTTAATCGCTCGCCTGCATTGACGCGATATTGTTTACCACCAGTTTTAATTACTGCATACATGATTGAGCCTTAAATTACGCTTTCTAAAGAACTCGGCATTATACGCAAATAATGTAGCAAAGCAAACTCTAATCGCAGGCTAATCTAAAAAAGCTTGCCGACCATTTCGATTCCGCATTTTAATCGATCAGTTCTCACGCTCAGCACGATAAACAAAAGTTGGCTGTGTTAGAATGTCCGCCTATTTAAAAGGTTAATTATCCTTACATTCAGCATGACTACCCTCCAGCCTAATCCAGCAAAAACCCATGCCCTAGAAGCCATACAAGCGTGCATCAGCACTGACATTGCAGCGGTACATAAGGTCATTGAACACGCACTGCATTCTGAAGTCCCCTTGGTCAACCAAGTAGCTCACCATATTATCAACAGCGGCGGTAAACGTTTGCGGCCCATGCTGGTGTTGCTGGCAGCCGGCTTATTTGGCCCAGTTAAATCCGAACATCACCAACTGGCGGCCGTGGTTGAATTCATACATACCGCCACTTTGCTGCACGATGACGTGGTGGATGAATCAGCAAAACGCCGCGGTAGAAATACCGCCAATGCCGTTTTTGGCAATGCCGCCAGCGTCCTGGTGGGCGATTTCGTTTATTCGCGCGCGTTTCAAATGATGGTGGCCGTGCAAAATATGCGTGTCATGGAAGTCTTAAGTCATGCCACCAACACCATCGCCGAGGGCGAAGTGTTGCAATTGCTCAATGTACACAATGCCGACCTGACCGATGCCGACTACTTGCAAGTCATCCAATACAAAACCGCCAAGCTATTTGAAGCCGCCGCGCAACTGGGCGCCATCATCAGTCATGCCAGTGCGATGGATGAAAAAGCTTTAAGCCTATACGGCATGCACCTAGGCACGGCTTTTCAATTGATAGACGACGTGTTGGATTTAAGTGGTGACGCGCAAGAGATAGGCAAAAACATAGGTGACGACTTAAGCGAAGGCAAACCCACTTTGCCGCTGCTTTACGCCATGCGGCAAGGCACAGCGGACGAAGCGGCGGCCATCAAACACGCCATCGAACACGGTGGACTGGATGATTTGGCCACGGTATTGCATGCGGTTGAACGAACCGGTGCACTGCAGTACGTGAGGCAAGCGGCCGAATTAGAAGCCAAAGCCGCCTGCGCGGCCATCGCGCACTTTGCCGATTCGCCTTATAAGCAAGCCATGCTGGCTTTAGCTGGCTTTGCCACAGCCAGACGCCATTAACGCTTAATTGAGCGTGATTTTCTCACCGCTATCGGCGTGGTAATAGGTTAAATGCGCGCATTCATTGGCGCCCGAGGTCAAGGACCCATCAAATAAGAAGCGGCCGTCCACATCCACGATGGCATAGCCGTTGTGATACAAAGTTACCTCAGCCAGTTTAGGACTTAATTTAGAGCCTTGGCGCAAGGCAAAGCTGATGCAGTTTTCTTCTTCCGCCTCAGAATAAACTTCCCAATCAGGGCCGCCAGTTAATTGCGCCAACCACGCCGGTAAATCCACTTCAACGCGGCAAATAATAGGCTCGTCCCATTCCGGTCTATGCAGCTCTGCTGCGGACAACGCTATGCTGTTTTGTTGGTCTTTATCGGTCATATACCTTCCCACTTCACTTATTCATGCCATTATAACTTGAGCGACTCAAATTGCATTTTGTATTTGCGGATGATTTTTCCGCTTTCAAGTGGCGGGCATTATTTTTTTATACCCAAGCCATAACACAAGCACGGGTTGCCACAAACAAACAAGGATGCGATGATGCGTTTAGTTTAAGCCACACCCCAGTCATCAGTTAAGGAAAATTAAAGAGCCCTATGCCCACTATCTTTGCTGATGTCTCACTAGCCTTACAACAAAATAGCCCTTTATTCTTAGCCCTGTGCGTGCTATTAGGCTTAATGCTAGGCAGTTTTTTGAATGTGCTCATACACCGTTTGCCGAAAATAATGCAACGCGAATGGCAACACAACTGCCTGGAGTTGCAAGGCCAAACCGCGCCGGCAACTCCAGCCTACAATCTCATCCGCCCAGGCTCGCAATGCCCGCATTGCCAACACCCGCTAGGCGTACTGGAAAACATTCCGCTGCTCAGCTACCTGGCTTTAAAAGGCCGTTGCCGTCACTGCCTAGGCAAAATAAGCCCACGCTACCCTAACGTGGAATTATTATGCGGCGCACTGCTAGGCTTAGCCGGCTGGCAATTTGGCTACAGCAGCCACATGCTGTTTGCCAGCGCATTAAGTTTGACCTTAATCGCCCTCGCTTTTATTGACCTTGATACACAGTTGCTACCAGACTGCCTCACCCTGCCCTTGCTGTGGTTGGGCTTGCTGTTTAATCTAAACCGCGGCTTCACCGACCTCAATAGCGCCGTCATTGGGGCGGTGGCCGGCTACCTGATGCTGTGGACGGTCTACTGGCTATTTAAACTGTGTACAGGCAAAGAAGGCATGGGTTACGGCGACTTTAAATTACTGGCCGCCCTGGGCGCTTGGTTTGGTTGGCAAATGCTGGCCACCATCATACTGTTGTCATCCCTACTAGCTGCCGCAATAGGCATCATGCTTATTGCGGCCGGCCAGCGTGGTCGCGACAGCACCATACCCTTTGGGCCGTTTTTAGCCATTGCCGGGCTGACCGTGCTGTTTTTAGGGCCGCATTTACACGGCGTGGCTGGGCTTAATTGATGCAAGTGATTGCCCTTACCGGCGGCATAGGCTCAGGCAAAAGTGAAGCCGCCAAGCATTTTGCCGCGCTGGGCGTGCCGGTGGTCGATGTGGATGCGATTGCCCATCAATTAAGCAAGACTGGCGAGCCCATGCTTGGGCAAATCAGCCTATTATTTGGCGCGGATTTTCTGCAAGCTGACGGTAGCTTAAACCGCGCAAAATTACGCGACCATGTGTTCAAGCACCCCACTGAACGCTTAAAACTGGAAGCGCTGATGCATCCGGCCATCCATGCCCAAGCACTGCAACAATTGGCCGACAATGCTAAAAATTCACGCTCGCCCTACCAAATTTTAGTGATCCCCTTGCTGTTTGAAAGCCACCGTTATAACGGCATCCCGGATAAAGTATTAGTCATCGACAGCGCTGAGCCCTTGCAAATAGCCCGCACCATGCAAAGAAGTGCCTTAAGCGCCAGCGCTGTGCAGGCCATGATGGCGGCACAGGTCAGCCGAGCACAACGCTTGGCCGGCGCCGATGAGGTCATAGAAAACCAAGGCACACTGGCAGAATTGCAAGAAAAAGTAGGCTTAATTCACAAAAAGTTCATTAAAACTTGCATAGTTAGCCAATAACTTTGATAATCCATGTCAACTTATCCTTAGTGTATTCACCATGCCTCTTAACCGTGTTGTTTAGCCAACCATTCGCCACTCAATGCCTAGCTACGACTACCCCTTCAACGAGCGCATACGCACCTTACTTCGCGTAGAGGATTTGTTCGCCAAACTTTTGCACAACATTAAGGGCGGCCACGAATACCATCACCACTGCGCCCTCATCACGCTCTTGCAAATTTTAGACGTGGTAGACAGATCCGAACTTAAATTGGATTTACTGCAAGAATTGGAAAGGCAGAAATTGGCCATGAGCGCTTTAGTCGGCAACCCCGCCATCGCCGCCAACACCCTAAACACCATATTGCGTGATATGGAACTGGCCTCCGATGCCTTACGCGCTGACAACACCAAGCTTGGCCAAACCTTGCGTGCCAACGAATGGCTGATGAGCATCAAACAAAGGGCTAACATTCCAGGTGGCGTGTGTGAATTTGACCTGCCCTCTTACCACTATTGGCTGGGCCTAGGCGAAGCAAAACGCCAAGAAGATCTCAACGCTTGGCTACAACCCCTGCTGCCCATGCACGCGGCCATCAGCATTATTTTGCGCATCTTACGGGGCAGTGGCGTCAGCAGTAAATTAACAGCCAACAACGGGGCTTACCAACAAATGCTGGGCGGTGCCAAACCGGCACAAATGTTGCGCGTGGTGTTGAGCGATAAACTGAATTGCTTCCCCGAGGTCAGCGCCAACAAATACGCCATTAACATCCGCTTTAATCAACTCGATGCTGGGCAAAAATTACAAAAATATGAGCAAGACGTGCCCTTTTCCCTAATCCTGTGTAATTTATAAGCCGCCTTATGGCCAAGGCATAAGGGCGCTAGCCTAGCCGCATAAACCACTTAAGCTCATCATGAACCCCAGTATGAACCCCCTCAAAAAACGCTTAGTAACTTGCCCTAAATGTGGCCAATTAGCCGAATTTTCAGCCAACAATGCCTTTAGGCCATTTTGCAGCGAGCGTTGCAAAATGGTCGACTTTGGCGCTTGGGCCAATGGCGAATACAGCATCGCCGCGCCCATTAGTAGCGATGATCTAGACGATTTATAGCCCGATGCAAGCGCTTAAGAAAACGCCCACCCCATGAAAAAATTAATCCTGCTCTGCCTACTGTTATTGAGCGCAGCCCATGCCCAAGCTGAGCCTGCATCAAGCACGGCCTTAGTCCGCATCCAAGACGCATGGGTGCGGACTAGTCATCCCGGCCAAGCCATAGGCGCCGCTTACATGACCTTAACCAGCCGTCAAGATGCCCGCTTGGTGGAAGCCCGCGCGGATGTCAGCGACAGCGTCGAAATTCACAGCATGACCATGGAAAATGGCGTGATGAAAATGCGCATGTTAGAAAGCGTGACCCTCAGCGCCGGCAAACCTTATAAGCTGGCACCGGGTGGCTTTCATTTAATGCTGTTTGATTTGAAAAAACCCCTGCGCCCAGGCGATAGCGTGAATTTTGTGCTGACCTTTAAATTAGCCAATCAAGCCGTGCTCAAACAAAATGTCAAAGCCACGGTGCAAGACCCCGCCGCAAGCCCGCATTAAATCCACATAGCGCGTAACATGGCCAGCCCGTGTGCGCCATGGGCTCTAGCCTGCGATAAATCACTAGTTTGCATGCCGCCTAGCGCGTACACCGGCAAGGGATAATCCGCTATCAATCGGCCAAATTCAGTCCAACCCAAGCTGGGCGCGTTCGGGTGACTGGCCGTCGACAGCAGCGGTGACAACAGCACGTAATCCAGACCCAGTTGCGCCGCTTTGGCCAGCTCTTGCGCATTATGACAGGACGCGCCACACAACATGCCGCTAGGCTTGGTCGACAATTGCCATAAATCGTGTGCGGTGTAATGCACGCCGTCTGCTGGCAATGTTCCAACCGCGTAGGGACCATGCGAATTCAGCAACACTTTGGCCGAATAAGGCGCGGCCATGCGCATGACGCGCTCAAAAAAATCCCGGAAATCTTTTTCTGGCAGTTGTTTTTCACGCAGTTGCAACAGGGTCAAACCATTATCCAGCGCGCGCTGCAAGCGTTTAAAAAAATCCTCTTCGCCCAATTCCGCCAAATTGCTGATGGCGTAGAGACGCGGCAGATTCAGCGCATGGACGATGGGCGCATTGGCTGGCAACATAGGGGACACGGAAAGCGCGGCCGGCGATTGCCAACTGAGGGCTTGCTTTTCCAGTCCGCTAGGCTCTCCCAACCAGGCGTGCACCACAAAAAAATGCAAGCACACGGCTTTCGCCGGCGCCGCCAACTGGCCGTTGGCCTGGTCTGTTGCCGGGTAAGAAAAACGGCGGGTAAGCCATGGGTAAGCGCCCGTGACAGTGATGCCCAACTCTTCTTGCAGCTCGCGTTTGAGTGCTTGTTCAGGCGACTCGTTTAATTCTATCTTGCCACCAGGAAATTCCCAGTAACCCGACCAAGGCTTGCCTATGGGCCGCTCGGTCAACAGCACCCTACCATCAGGTCCTTGTATCACGCCAACGGCAGCGTGCGTCACCGTCTGCCTAGCTACAGCGCCATCAAGATCGGTAGTCGGCATTAATTCTGACGTAGTCATAAGAAAAGTCGCAGGTCCATACCGTACAACTCGCAGCACCACGGGCCAAATCAACACGCACTAAAATTTCCGCTTCTTGCATCACGGCCGCCCCTTGCTCTTCTCGATAAGCGCTGGCGCGCCCACCGTTTTCGGCCACCAACACATCGCCCAAATACAACTTAAGTTTACTGACGTCTAACTGGTCCACGCCGGCATAGCCTATGGCCGCCAGAATCCGGCCTAAATTCGGGTCAGAGGCAAAAAAAGCGGTTTTAATCAAAGGCGAATGGGCAATGGCATAAGCCACTTTGCGACATTCGACTGCATCTTGCCCGCCCTCGACTTGCACCGTCATGAACTTGGTGGCCCCTTCGCCGTCGCGTACGATGGCTTGGGCAAGCTCTACCGCCACCTCGGTTAACGCGTCACGTAAAACGCTAAAATGCGGGCTGTTTTCAGTAATTTCCACATTGCCGGCTTGTTGGCTTGCCATCAAAATCAGGCTGTCGTTGGTTGAGGTGTCGCCGTCCACGGTAATGCAATTAAACGATTTATTCACCGCGTAATGGATAATCGCATCCAAGGCCGCTTGGCTCACCACCGCATCGGTGGCGATGTAGCCTAACATGGTAGCCATATTCGGATGTATCATGCCCGAGCCTTTACTCATGCCGGTAATGGTGATGGGCTTACCGTCCAACAGCAAACGCCGCGAGCTGGCCTTGGCCACAATGTCCGTGGTCATGATGGCTTCGGCGGCATTTAGCCAGTTATCTTCACTTAAATTAGCAATCGCGGTCGGCAAACCTTGCAGCACTTTGTCCACCGGCAACGGCTCCAGAATAACCCCAGTAGAAAAAGGTAGAACTTGCTGGGCGTCCAAACCCAATAAATCCGCCAAAGCCACACAAGTCTGCTGGGCCGCTTGCATGCCCTGCTCACCGGTGCCGGCATTGGCACAACCGGTATTAACCAACAAAGCACGTATGCCCTGCTTGGCTTGAGCGCTTTGTGCCAAATGTGATTTACACAATAACACCGGGGCCGCGCAAAATTGATTTTGGGTAAACACGCCGGATACCGCACTGCCTTCGGCCAAGGTCATCACCAACACGTCTTTACGCTGGGCTTTACGCATGTGCGCCTCGGCATAACCCAATTTAACACCGCTGACAGGCAATAGGGATGCGGCTTGCGGGGCGACTAATTTAACAGGCATGCTGAATTTTCCTTGTAGTTTCTAGGGCTGGGCTAAGGGTGCTTAACTCTTGATTCCGCCTTAGCCGCGACGCCAAGTCGTGCCTTGTGGCGAGTCTTCTAAAACAATGCCGGCAGCGGCCAGTTCTTGCCGTATGGCGTCGGCCGCCGCGAAATTTTTGGCTTGCTTGGCCGCCGCCCGAGCTAAAATTTGGCTAGCTATCAACTCGGCGGTCAAGGCTAGCAACTCGCCACTTCCAGCGGATGAACTGGCCTGTGCCTGACCTTGTAAAAATGCCGTGGCATCTTGTTGCAGCAAGCCCAACACGCCGGCCAAGCTTTTTAATAAAGCAGCCGTGGCGGGTGATTTGGTTCTGTTCAACTCATTGGCCAAATCGAACAACACCGCCAAGGCTTCCGGCGTATTAAAATCATCGTCCATGGCCGATTTGAAACGTGCTGCAGGCGGCTGCTGCCAATCAATGGCAACAGCGGTTGGCGCATGACCACGTAAAGCGGTGTAAAGCCGCGTCAAGGCCAATTTTGCATCGTCTAAATGCTGATCGGAATAATTAAGTGGACTACGGTAGTGCGCGCGTGCAATAAAGAAACGCAACACTTCCGCATCGTATTGTTGCAACACCGTGCGTATGGTGAAAAAATTACCTAAAGACTTGGACATTTTTTCATCGTCCACCCGCACAAAACCATTGTGCATCCAATAATTAACCATTTGGCAGGGCTGGCCATCGTGGCTATGCGCCGCTTCCGATTGGGCGATTTCATTTTCGTGGTGGGGAAATTGCAAATCTTGGCCGCCGCCATGAATATCAAAACGTTCGCCTAAATGGTGGGCGCTCATGGCCGAACACTCTATGTGCCAACCGGGTCGACCACGGCCGCCATGGGGGCCACCAAAAGGCGACGGCCAACTGGGCTCGTTGGGTTTCACCGCTTTCCATAAGACGAAATCCATGGGGTCTTTTTTGTGTGTGTCCACTTCCACGCGCTCGCCAGCACGCAAGTCTGCTAAGGATTTTCCCGACAATTTACCGTAACCGGCAAACTGATTAACCGAGTAAAACACATCGCCATTGGCCGCCACGTAGGCGTAACCTTTTTCTATCAATCGGCTTATCATGCTTACCATGCCCTCGACGAAATCGGTGGCTTTGGGCTCGATGTCCGGTCGAATCACCGCCAACCTCGCCGCATCTTCATCCATAGCATCAATAAAACGCTGGGTTAACTCGCCTATGCTTTCCTGGTTGTCATTGGCGCGC
>SXVG01000060.1 GCA_005791685.1 Methylotenera sp.
ATTCAACATTGAATTACATGAGCCCAATGCAATTTGAACAACGTTGGCTTGCAGAACAACGTAAAAAGTCCGCATAATTACCCATACTATGGACTCCATTAAATAGGGGCAAGGTCAGTTTATATTGGCCTTGTTTGTGAGCCATCAAGCCCAGGCTGAATCCGCAGCCGTTTTACTCAAACAGTATGAATTGCAGGCCAAGCAGGAGAGTGCCGCTTTCGTCGGCTTTGCTGCCGACAAAGGCGAGCGTTTTTTTCATGCTGAGCGCTTGCACAGCGACGGTAAAAAGGTCAGTTGTGCCACTTGCCATACCGCTGACCCACGTAATTCAGGTAAAACCCGCGCCAACAAGGTGATAGACGCCATGGCTGTTAGCGTCAATCCACAGCGATTGAGCGATGCAGCCAAAGTGGAAAAATGGTTTGGCCGCAATTGCAAAGACGTGCTGGAGCGACCCTGCACGGCGCAAGAAAAAGGCGATTTTATGGCCTATTTATTAAGCGTTAAATAAGGAGAAACAACATGAAAAAATGGCTACAATTTTTAGTGTTAATCAGCAGTGTGAGTGCCACCAGCGTGTTGTTGGCCAGCGGTGGATTCAGTGACAATAGCACCCGACAAATGCCGGCGGTGGCGAATGCCAAATGGAAAGCAGAATGCAGTGGTTGCCATATGTTGTATCACCCAGGCTTATTGCCAGAGCGATCCTGGCATAAAATGATGGCGGGCTTGGATAAGCATTTCGGTGAAAATGCCAGTTTGGATGTAGCGACGCAAAATGAAATTGCCCAATTTCTTGCATTAAATAGCGCGGATAAACAAGATAACCGTCGTTCCAATCGGATCAATCAGTCCATTCCTGCCAGTGCCACGCCTTTGCGCATTACTGAAACGGCGTATTTCACCAGCAAGCACGATGAGATTGCCGCGAATACGTTTAAGCGCAAGAACATAGGCAGTGCAGCCAACTGTGTGGCTTGCCACAAGGCGGCTGAAAAAGGCGATTTTTCTGAGTCGCAGATTAGGATTCCACGTTAATATAAGCGCATGAAACTCTTACTGGTAGAAGACGATGCTTTGCTAGGCGATGGCGTGCGAGCCGGCCTTAAACAAGCCGGCTTTGCCGTTGATTGGGTACAAGATGGCTTGGCCGCCAAGCTGGCATTGACCACCGAGGACTACGCCTTGTTGGTGCTAGACCTTGGTTTGCCTAAATTAAGCGGCATGGAACTGCTTAACTTCGTGCGCGTGAAGCAGACAAAATTGCCGGTATTAATCTTGACCGCACGCGACACCGTGGCCGATAGGGTGACTGGCTTAAACGCCGGCGCGGACGATTATCTGCTTAAGCCGTTTGATCTGGATGAATTGATTGCTAGGTTGAATGCCTTGCTGCGTCGCAGTGTCGGTCAGGTCGACCTGACTTTGCAACACGGCGCCGTCGAATTAACACCAGCTAGCCATCAAGTGCGACTAGCCGGAAAAACAATCAGCCTGTCAGCCCGCGAATTTTCTTTATTACACACGCTGTTGTTGCATACCGGTCGCGTGCATAGCCGCGAGCAATTGGAACAACATCTTTACGGTTGGGGTGAAGAGGTGGAAAGTAATGCCATAGAAGTGCATGTCCACCATCTACGCAAAAAATTAGGCACGGATTTGATACGCACCCTGCGTGGTGTCGGTTATGTGATTGATAAGGTAGCTTAACGCCATGCGCTCTTTACGTTTACGACTATTGCTATTATTAAGCCTAGCCTTAGGCTTGGCCTGGCTAGCGGCAGCCTGGTTTACCCACTTGGAGTCGCGCGAAGAAATAAACCGCTTATTTGATGCGCAGCTGGCGCAGTCTGCCCAAGTGTTGCTGGGCACCACGCGGCATGATATCCATGAGCGGGTGGAACACGGCGAAGACGACGTCACGATTAGCCATGAATACGAGCAAAAACTGCTGTTTCAGATTTGGGATAAAAATCGCCTATTGCTAAAGTCGGCCAGCGCGCCAGTGTTTGCCATTGGCAGTGAGCAAGAGGGTTATAGCCAAACGATAATAAGTGGGCAACCATGGCGCGTGCTGACCCGTTGGGATGCGCGTCAGGAATTCATGATACAAGTGGCCGAGCCCATGGCCGGGCGCGAAAGCTTGGCGCAACACATCAGCTATAAATTGCTGTTGCCCACTTTCATCGTTTTGCCGATATTGCTGCTGTTGCTGTGGCTAGGGATAGGCGCAGGCTTAAGGCCTTTGCAAGAACTTAAACAAGAAATTAAACAGCGCAGCCCCAATCATTTGCACGCCGTTGCCATGGCAGGCGTACCAGAAGAAGTGTCACCATTGGTTGGGGCATTAAACGATTTATTTGTCCGTTTGGAGCAAGCCTTTAACAGCGAGCGTCGCTTTACTGCCGATGCCGCACATGAATTACGCACGCCCTTGGCCGCCCTTAAAATACAAGCGCAAGTGGCCTTAAGGGCTGGGAACGAAACCGAGCGGCAAGTCGCTTTGGAAAATGTATTGCGTGGGGTTGATAGGGCGACACGGTTGCTTGAGCAATTGCTGACCTTGGCTAGGGTAGATCCAGAAACCGCTGCCGCCAGTTACGCGCCGGTAGACTTGCATGATTTGGCGGCCAGCGCGATAAAAGACGTGGCGCAGATGGCGCATGCTAAGCACATAGAATTGTTATTGGAAGCCTCGCCGACGTGCTTGGTTTCTGGCGATGCCGCTCAGCTTGCTTTGTTGTTGCGTAATTTGTTGGACAATGCCATACGCTATACGCCGCCGGCCGGGCGAGTGAGCGTGGCCATCCAGCAAGGGCTGGGTGTGGAGTTGCAAATACGCGATAGTGGCCCTGGTATTCCTGCCGCGGAACGTGAGCGCGTGTTGCAACGCTTTTACCGCATCCCCGGTAGCGGCATGGAGGGTAGCGGCTTGGGTCTATCCATCGTGCAACGTATCGTAGAATTGCATGGCGCCCGTCTGGCGTTGGCCGATAATGCGCCGGGGCCGGGGTTGTTGGTTAAAGTGATTTGGCCGCCCAGCCCAGCCTAGTTGCTAATGTTGGGCTTGTTCGCCTTAAGTCATAGCGCTGCAGTTGAGCGCTATGGCACGAAAATAAGCGTGGTCTTTGACCAATTCGTTTAATCGACTTTGCGCTTTTTTGAGTGCCGTGCCATTTTTGAAGCAGTCGTGGTTTAAATACACCTCGGCTTCAATTTTGCCGGCAATGTAATGAAAAACCACGCGCTGTGGTTCCGCCAGCTCGGTTATGAGCGGGGCCAGTTGGCTTAATAAAATCTCTCGGCCCGGCATGCGCAGCGCATTGCTGTCGTGTTCTAAATCGTCTTCCGGATCCACGTGCACCAAGACTTCCGACACCAGTTGGTGGCTTTTTAGCACGCGTTGCCTAGCATGCTCGGCGATGCTGTGGCCTTCGGAAACGCTGATGCGCGGGTCCACCAAGATGTGCGCATCAACCAAGGCGCGGTGCGCCATGCGCCTGGTGCGCAGTTCATGCAAGCTGACTACGCCTTGGGTGTCGATTAAGGTTTGCCGTATGCTGTCGACTTCTTCCAGCGATAAGCCGGCATCGATGAGTTCTTGAAAGGCATCCCAAGCAAAGACGATGCCCATGCGCACTATCATAAAGCCCACCAGTATCGCGGCGATGGAGTCGGCGTAAACGAAGCCTAACAGGTTGGCGCCTATGCCTACCGCCACCACCAGCGAAGAGGCGGCATCCGATCTGGCATGCCAGGCATTGGCTATGAGCATGGGCGAACGCAATTGCTCGCCCACGCCTAGCATGTAGCGGAATAACAGTTCTTTGCACACCAGCGCAATCAGTGCCACCCACAGCGCCAAGGGGGAAATGGCGGGTAAGTGCTCAAGGTTTTGCAGTTTGCTGGCGGCCGACACCATGATGGTGCCGCCGGTGGCCACCAGGATGGCGCCCAAGACAAAGGATGCGGCGGTTTCAACCCGACCGTGGCCGTAGGGGTGACCTTCGTCGGCAGGATTTTTGCTGTGATGGCTGGCAATTAAGACTAAAAAATCGCAGACCAAGTCCGACAGTGAGTGCATGCCATCGGCAATCAAACTTTGCGAATGGGCCAGTATCCCCCCGGCAATCTGCGCGAGGGTTAATAGGCTGTTGACCGCCACGCTCACCCAAGTGGAGCGGTTAGCCAAGGCGTGCCGCTTGGGGTCGTCGTAAGAAAAATCGGGACTTACTGGCGCTGTCATGGTTTATGTTTCCTTCATAGACTTCAATTGCGATAAGCAGGCCAGCATCGCCGCATCGCCAGGCGCATCCGCCACCAACACGTTTAAGCCTAGGGCTTCGGGCAGTTCGGCTATTCTGGCATGATTTACGCACAGGCGGACATTTTTTAGCCAAGTGGCTGATCCGGCCAGCGCAAGCAAATGGCGCATGGCTTCACTGCTGGTGACCACCACGGCATCCAGTTGGCCTTGTTGCCATTTTTGTGCTAACAAGCGGCTGTTTTCTTGTGGGTTAAAACGGCGATACGATTCGGCAAACGTTACCCGTGCGCCTCGCGCCTTGAGGGTGTCGGCCAGTACTTCGCGGCCACCTTGGCCACGAAAAATGATGATGTGTTTATGGTCTACCGTTTGCATGGGGCCTAAAGCCAGCAAGGCTTCGCTGTCAAAGCGTGTTTGCGGGGTCAGCACTTGTGCTACGCCATAGTGCCCAAGGTGTTCAGCCGTTTGTGGGCCTATGGCGGCAAATTGCAGCTGTTTAGGCACTTGACCAAATCGCTGGATGACGCGCGGCATGGCCTGATCGACCGCGTTGCTGCTGATAAAAATCGCCCAGTCGGCCTGCGCTAGTGGTGCGATGGCCAGTTCAAAAGCCGCGTAATCGTCTAAGGCGGCAATGGCGAGCAATGGGAATGGAATAGCGCTGCCACCCTGCGCGTTGATGGCCAGACACAAGGTCGCCGCTTGTTCTGCCGGTCGGGTGACGGCAATGTGCAGCCCTTTTAATGCATCATGGGGCATGGCATCGAGTTCATTATTTATGCCCATCTAAGGCGGCAAGAATGCGGTCAGCACCTTGGGCGACCAATTGCGCGGCCAATTGTTTGCCTAGGGCATCGGCTTGATGGCGTTTGGCGCTGGCTTTTTCTACCAACATTTGTTGGCCATCGACACTGGCGACAAAGCCGGTGATGCAAAGGTCATCGCCTAGGCAGGTGGCGTAGGCACCCAATGGCACCGTGCAGCTGCCGGCCAGCGCTCGACTCATGGCACGTTCTGCTTCCACGCAGGCTTGCGTGTCGGCATGGTTAAGTGGTGCTAATACGGCCAGCAAGTCGGGTCTGCTGCTGCTGATTTCTATGCCTAAAGCGCCTTGTCCGACCGCCGGTATGCTCAGTTCCGGTGCAATCACGCTGCGTATACGCGCTTGCAAGCCCAGCCGGATTAAGCCGGCGGCGGCCAAAATAATGGCCGCGTATTGGCCTTCGTCCAGTTTACGTAGCCGGGTTTGCAAATTGCCACGCAAGGACTCAATTTTTAAATGCGGTAAACGCGCTTGCAACTGACTTTGACGGCGCAGGCTAGAAGTGCCAACAACGCTGCCGGCCGGTAGGTCTTCTAAGCAAGCGAAATCGTTGGCAACAAAGGCGTCACGGGGGTCTTCGCGTTCGCCGGTGGCCGCTAACATAAAGCCATCCGGCAAATTCATAGGCACGTCTTTCATGCTGTGCACGGCTAAATCGGCACGGCCATCCGCCAATGCCGTTTCCAGCTCTTTGACAAATAAACCCTTACCGCCCACTTGCGCCAAGGGCATGTCTAGAATTTGATCGCCGGTGGTGGTCATGCCTAGAATTTCCACGGTGGTGGTCGGGTATAAGGCCTGCAAGCGACTTTGGATATGCAGTGCCTGCCACATGGCCAGCGGGCTTTCACGGCTGGCAATGACTAATTTTTTTGGCGGGGTGAACCCGGCGGCTGAGGGCATATTCATGGGTTTGGTTGACATCATTTTTTTTGGAATGGCCATTTTAACACAAGCCCAGTGAGGGCTTGTGTCACTCGAATTAAGTGTGCTTGACGATGGCTGAGCGGCACGGGTTAGCCGATATTTTTCAATGTAAGTCTAGTATTTTAGCTGTTGTGTTTTGCATTATAATGACCGCAGTTATCATCCAGTCTGCATAAGTGTATTATTATTAAACAATATTTAGTCAAAATTGACCCGTAAATGAGATAAAAGTGACCCAAAAAACCAGCGCACTCAATACTAAAAATACCAGTTGGTCAGGACGATTCCATGAACCGGTGGCGGAGCTAGTGAAAAAATACACCGTCTCCATCGGCTTTGATTATCGATTGGCGGCATTTGATATTCAAGGCTCAATTGCCCACGCGCAAATGTTGGGCGCGCAAAAAATCATTAGTCTGGATGACCTGAAAGCCATAGAGCAGGGCTTGGCAGAAATTGCCCAAGAAATTGAGGCGGGGCAGTTTGCATGGTTGTTGGATTTAGAAGACGTACACTTAAACATAGAAAAACGTCTAACCGATAAAATTGGCGATGCTGGTAAGCGTTTACATACCGGCAGAAGCCGTAACGACCAAGTGGCCACCGATGTAAGGCTCTGGTTAAGGGCCAGCACCGATCAAGTGATTGCCGGTTTAAAGAAGCTGCAATTGAGCCTGTTGGATTTAGCCGAAAACCATTTTGATACGGTCATGCCAGGCTTCACGCATTTGCAAGTGGCGCAGCCGGTGACCTTAGGCCACCATTTAATGGCCTATGCGGAAATGCTTAGTCGCGATGTGCAACGTTTTGCCGATGGCCGCCGCCGCACCAATCGCTTGCCTTTAGGGGCCGCGGCACTAGCTGGCACCAGCTACCCCATAGACCGCGAGTTGGTAGCAAAAAAATTAGGCTTTGATGGCGTTTGTGAAAACTCCTTGGATGCGGTGTCCGATAGGGATTTTGCCATCGAATTTACCTTCGCGGCCTCATTAGTCATGACGCATTTATCGCGCTTATCCGAAGAGCTTATATTATGGAGTTCACCACGCTTTGCTTTTATCGACATTGCTGACCGTTTTTGTACCGGCTCGTCCATCATGCCGCAAAAAAAGAACCCGGATGTGCCGGAATTGGTGCGCGGTAAAACCGGCCGTGTTTATGGGCATTTAACCGCCTTGCTGACCTTAATGAAAGGCCAGCCACTGGCTTACAATAAAGACAATCAAGAAGACAAAGAGCCCTTGTTTGATACGGTGAACACGCTATTGGTCACGCTGGAAATTTACGCGGACATGATGCGTGGCATCACCGTGAATAAAGACAACATGCGCCAAGCGGCCAGTGAGGGTTTTGCCACCGCTACCGATTTGGCCGATTACTTGGTGAAAAAAGGCATGCCGTTTAGGGATGCCCATGAAGTGGTGGCCTTGGCGGTGCGTTATGCTGTGGATAAAAAAGTCGATTTAAGCGATTTATCGCTCGCTACTTTGCAGCAATTCTCCAGCAGCATAAGTGATGACGTGTATGCTGTTTTAAGCTTAGAAGGCTCATTAAACAGCCGTAATCACATCGGCGGCACTGCGCCCGTGCAAGTGCAAGCCGCCATCGCAAGAATGCGTGCTACGCTTAAATAAGCCTGTTTAATTTAAGAACAATTCCAGCAGGTTGTTCAAAAAGCGTTGGCCAAGCAAGGTCGGTTTTAAGGTATTGTTTTCCAACACCAGCAAGCCTTTTTGTTGTGCTTTTTTGATGGCATCAACCAGGCTGTCCAAGCTCAAACCGGTGCGCGCCTGAAATAAATTGAGCGGCACGCCGTCGATTAAGCGCAGCGCGTTCATCATAAATTCAAAACCCAATTCGTCTTGGGCTATCACCCATTCACGTTCGAGCGCCTGACCTTGCATGGATTTTTCCATGTAAGCTTTAGGGTGCTTAGCGCGCACTTCACGACAAATTTTATCGTGGTAACTTAGCTTGCTGTGGGCACCGGCGCCTATGCCTAAGTAATCACCAAATTGCCAATAATTTAAATTGTGCTTAGCCTGTTTGCCCGGCTTGGCAAAGGCTGAGGTTTCATAATGTTGGTAGCCGTGCTGGGCTAACAAGGCTTCGATTTCAATTTGCATTTCTGCGCTGCTGTCGTCGTCCGGCAAGCTGGGTGGCGTGCGGTAAAAAGGCGTATTGGGCTCCAAGCTTAAATGGTAAAAAGACAAATGGGCAGGCTGGAATTGCAGCGCCGTTTGGGCGTCTTGCAGTGCCTCAGCCAAGCTTTGCTGAGGCAAGCCATACATCAAATCAAAATTCACCTGCTCAAAGGTTTGCATGGCCAAAGCAATGGCGGCCAGCGCTTGTTCGCTGTCGTGTATGCGGCCCAAGGCTTTTAGATGGGCATCATTAAAGCTTTGTATGCCTAGCGACAAGCGCGTCACGCCGGCTTGTTTATAGCCTAAAAAATGCGCCGCGTCGACCGTGCCGGGGTTGGCTTCCAAGGTGATTTCGGCGTCGTATTCGAGCGGTGTGAGCATGCGTACCTGGCTTAAAATGCGCTCTATGCCATCAGCACTAAATAAGCTGGGCGTGCCGCCGCCAAAAAACACCGAGCTCACTTTGCGTCCCCAGACTTTGGGCGTGGCTAATTCTAGGTCGGCTATCAAGGCGTCTATGTAAGCACTTTCAGGAATACCGTCATTTTTATGGCGATGCTCATGCGAATTGAAATCGCAATACGGACATTTTTTGACGCACCAGGGGATGTGTATGTATAAGGCCAGTGGCGGTGGGTTGCTTAAACCGGATAAGGTCGCATCGCCGGCGAGTGGCGCGACCGTGTTGATGGGCTTGTTGGAGTAAGCCGGGTCGGCTTTGATGGGGATTACTTTTTTAATCTGACTTACCTTTTATACGGGTTGATTAAAGACTCAACCAACGCATGCAAAGCCGCGCGCATTTGGCTTTCACTGACTTCCATAAGCAAGCCATCTTCCAGTGCATCTTGGGCGATTTGTTTGATCTCATCAAAATTTTCGTTCATGACTTTTATTTTTTCCGTGCAAGCGACGATGCTGTCGTCGTCACGCAACCACTTAGGCCAAGCGCTTTTGCTATCAGTCATGGCTGAGTCTTTCTAGTTGTAGCAACAGCTTGGCCATGGCGTGACCGCGGTGGCTGATGCGACTTTTAATTTCCAATGGCAATTCGGCCACGGTTTTGCCGGTTTTGGCGTCCAAAAAAAGCGGGTCGTAACCAAAGCCATCTTGCCCACGAAATTCGCTTAAAATTTCACCGGCCCAGCGTCCTTCGGCAATCAGCGGTTCGGGGTCGTGTTCATGGCGCACTAAAACGATCACGCAGTAAAAATGCGCCTGCCGATTTTTTTCAGCACCGAGTACGCTCAGCAGTTTTTCGTTATTCGCTTGATCGGATTTAGGCTCACCGGCGTAGCGTGCGGAGAGCACGCCGGGCGCACCTTGCAGGGCATCCACGCACAAGCCCGAATCGTCGGCTAAAGCAGGCAGGCCGGTGTGTTTGCTGGCGTGGCGGGCTTTGGCCAAGGCGTTTTCAATGAAGGTGCAATAGGGTTCCTCACACTCGCTCACATTAAGTTCGGCTTGCGCAATGATGTTTATGTGGAGCGGCGCTAGCAAGTGGGCAATTTCTCGTAACTTGCCTTTGTTGCCCGAGGCGATGACGAGTTTGCTAAACACTGAGGGCCTCATGTTGCATGTCTATCAGTTGACGGATACCTGTTGCGGCTAAATCCAGCATGGCATTCATGGCGTCGCGGCTAAACGGCTGGCCTTCTGCTGTGCCCTGCACTTCAACAAAGCCACCGTCTGCGGTCATGACCACGTTCATGTCGGTATCGCAATCGGAATCTTCAATGTAGTCCAAGTCTAGTACTGGCTGGCCTTGGTAGACTCCGACAGAAATAGCCGCCATGCCTTGTATAAGAGGGCTTTCGCTGATTGCGCCGCTGGCCAATAACTTGGCTATGGCGTCATGCAGCGCCACGTAGGCGCCAGTAATGCTGGCGGTGCGCGTGCCACCATCGGCTTGTATCACGTCGCAATCAATCTGTATGCTGCGTTCGCCTAATTTTTCTAAATCAATAATGGCGCGTAGCGAGCGACCAATTAAGCGTTGAATTTCTTGGGTGCGGCCCGATTGCTTGCCTTTGGCCGCTTCCCTGTCCATGCGACTGCCGGTGGAGCGAGGCAACATGCCGTATTCGGCCG
>SXVG01000061.1 GCA_005791685.1 Methylotenera sp.
AACAGTTGGCCGGGGCTGGTGTAGGTGCTGTTGGCCTTAATGGTGAAGCGTTGCCAGCCATCACGTTGCACTTGCACGCCGAATTTGGCCATTAAATTCAAGGTGATTTCTATGTAAGGTTTGGATATCAGCTCGCCTATCACCTCTATCCTGGCTTCTTGTTTGGTCAGCGGCAGGGCCATCAGCAGGGCCGTTAAAAACTGGCTGGATACGTCACCGCGTATTTTGATGGGCTGACTTAAATTGGCCAAAGCGGGCGCTATTTTTAGTGGAGGAAAGCCGGGTTGAGCTAAATAGCTAATGTTGGCGCCGGCTTGTTGCAAGGCGTCAACCAAGTCGCCTATGGGCCGTTCGTGCATGCGCGGCACGCCGGACAATAGGTAATCGCCGCTGGAAAAAGCCAGTGCCGCGGTGAGGGGCCTAAAGGCCGTGCCGGCATTGCCTAAGAATAAATCCGCCTGTTTGTTGCTAAAGTTGGCGGCACAGCCTTGAACGCGCCAAGCATTTTCCGCAAAGTTATCCAGCGCTATGCCCAGTTTGGCTAAGGATTCCAGCATGCGCGCCGTGTCGTCTGAGGCTAATAGGTCGCGAATTTCGGTGGTGCCGGTGGCCAATGCGGCCAGCAGCAAGGTGCGATTGGAAATGCTTTTAGAGCCGGGGAGGGTTATGCGGCCGTCAGCGTGGCTGGCAGGGGCGAGATTGAGTTGTTCCATGTCTGTTCTTTGTTATGCGTGCGCTAGATTTTTTTGTCTGACCATGCGTTGCGGGCCAAACTGGCACGGCTAAATAAGGCTTCTAGCCCAGCCCCGTCTTCGTTTTCCAGCAACGTTTTTAATAGGGCTAATTCTGTTTGGTAGGCGGTCAATTCCTGGAGTAAAGCCTCTTTGTTGGCCAGGCTGATGTCGCGCCACATTTCTGGGTGACTGCCGGCAATGCGGGTAAAATCTCTGAAGCCGCTGGCGGCAAAGCCAAACAATTCGGCTGCATTGGCTCGGTTAGCGATGTCGTCAACCAAGGCGAAAGCCAGTAGATGCGGCAAATGGCTGACGGCGGCAAAAATGCGATCGTGGGCTTGGGCTGGCATGTGGCTGACTTTGGCACCACAGCTATGCCAGAAATGCGTCGCGCGGGCCAGCGTTTCGGCCTGCGTTTGCTCTGTGGGGGTGAGCACGACGTTTTTCCCGACGAATAAATCGGCGCTGGCGGCGCCAACCCCACTTTTTTCCGCCCCCGCTATGGGGTGGCCGCCAACGAACTGATGGGCTTGTTCGGCTAATATGCTTAGCGCGCAAGCCAACACGTCGCCCTTGGTGCTACCGGCATCGGTGACCAAGGTATGGCGGTTTAGGTGCGGTTTGATGCTGGCTAAAATGCCGGCCGTTTGTGCCACGGGTGCGGCAATCAAGATCACGTCGGCATCGGCTAACGCTGTTTTCAGTTGGGCACTGCTGCTGTCGACCCCCGCGTCAATCACGCCTAACTGCAGGGCTTGCGCTAAGCTGGCCGGATTGCGACCTACGCCGACTATGCTTAGCGAACCTAGCGTAGGCTGGGCTTTTTTTAAGGCCAAGGCGACCGAGCCGCCTATCAAGCCCACGCCAAAAATAACAATTTTTTTCAATGGATCATGCTCTGATTTTTTAATATTGCCGATTGTAGCATTCTTACAATTAGGCTGTGGTCACTGCCCATATTTTTTTGCTGGCAAGCCAGGAAATTTGCGCTCTTAAGTGGAAATTGAAATTTAACCCGCAAAACCTTTTGACTAAGCGTACGTTTTTACGTACTATTTTGCAAAGGAGTTAATTCATGACCACATTAACCGCAAGTGAAGCTAGGGCTGGTTTGTATCGCCTGATTGACCAAACAGCAGAAACACATAAGCCTGTGCTTATTTCTGGCAAGCGAAGCAATGCCGTTTTAGTTTCTGAAGAAGACTGGAGCGCTATTCAGGAAACATTGTATCTTTTAGCCATACCAGGGATGCGTGAGTCCATTAAGGACGCGATGGCGGAGCCTTTGGCTAAAAGCACAAGGGCCTTGAAGTGGTAACTTGGGATTTAGTTTATTCCAAGCATGCCCTTAAAGATGCTAACAAGCTGGCGGCCGCCGGGTTGAAAGATAAAGCGCAGGCTTTGTTGGATATTTTGCGAGTGGATCCCTTGCAAAATCCGCCGCCTTATGAAAAGTTGGTAGGGGATTTGATGGGGGTTTATTCTCGCCGAATCAACATTCAACACCGTTTGGTTTATGAGGTTTTCCGTAAAGAAAAGACCGTTCGTGTTTTGCGGATGTGGACGCATTACGATTGATTTAGCGTTTAGCAGAACGCGGCAAGTGCAACACGGATGAGCTTGGTCAATCTTGCCGCCACTCACTGTTAATGCGTTTTTCCAAAGGATGAAAGTTCTGTTTGTACGCCATTTTTTGGCTGTCTTTAATCCAATAGCCTAAGTACAGATAGGGCAGTTGCAAGGATTTGGCCCAAGCAATCTGCCAAAGCACATTGTAGGTGCCGTAACTGGCTTTCGTGTCATCGGGGTCGTAAAAGGTATACACCGCAGAAATGCCATCAGCCAGCAGGTCAATCACGCTGACCATCTTTAATTGATTGTTTTCGCTAAACTCAACCAGCACCGTTTCCACCTGGCTTAGGCATAAAAAATGGCGGTATTGTTCGGCGTCATCTAATTCCGGTTGAGCTTCTTGCTGGCCCACATCCTTGGCATGCCTGGCTTTTTGGTAGCGGGCATAAAACTCATAGTGGGCTTGATTGAAATGGGCGGTTAAGATGCGGGTGCTGAGATTTTGATGCTGTTTGTGAGCGCGTTTTTGGCTGCGATTGGGCTCAAAGTCCTTGAGCACTATTCTGACCGGTACGCAGGCCTGGCAGTGTGCACAATGCGGTTTGTAAATGAATTGCCCGCTGCGCCGAAAGCCTTGTTGTATGAGGGTGTCGTACATTTTAGCGTCGATTGAATGGTGCGGTGCCGCGATTAAACTCATGGCTGCTTTATTCGGTAAATAGCCACAAGCGTAGCCATGGCTTAAGTAAAAATGCAGTGCTGTGGCGGGGTGGGGTTGCGTCATAATGAAACTGTAAGTTTGGCCAGTGCCAGATTAAAATCCGCACGGCTAATTTCCCTGGCCCCAAAGCTTGCCAGCAAAGGTGTTTTCATTTGGCAATCTATCATGGCCACGCCTTGCTGTTGTAGGCTATGCACGAGGGTTACAAAAGCCACTTTAGAGGCGTCGTTAACAAGGTGGAACATGCTTTCGCCGTAAAACATCCGGCCAATTTTGACGCCGTAGCAGCCGCCCACTAGGGCACCGTCTAACCAAGCTTCAGCAGAAATGGCCTGGCCGGCATCAAACAGGGCGCAGTAAGCGTCTATGATGTCAGCGCTGATCCATGTGCCGGCTTGACCTGGCCGCAAGCTTAAGCTGCAGGCGCTGACCACAGCCCGAAATGCCGTGTTAAAGCGTATGTCAAAGCGGCCTTTTTTGATGGTTTTGTTAAGCGAGCTACTTATTTTTAATTCGTCAGGAAACAGCACCGTACGTGGGTCTGGGCTCCACCATAGAATCGGTTCGCCGGCGTTAAACCATGGAAAGATGCCGGCGCGATAGGCTTTTAATAAGCGTGCCTGACTAAGGTCGCCGCCAATCGCAAGCAAGCCATTGGGTTCGCTTAGGGCAAGCGCCGTCGGTGGAAAATCAGCCTCACCGTCCACGCTGGCCACCCGCCCATGTTCAAATTGATAATACGCCTGTGTCATGCTTGGGTTTAAGTATAAGCGTAGAATGCGCTATTTAACATGGGCCCATGTTAAACAATTAAGGCTTGGCGCGAAAGGTGGAGCATGCATTATCTTATTATCAAATACTTAATCACCGCTGGGCTGGTGGTGCTGGTGTCGGAATTGGCTAAACGCAGTGATAAATTGGGTGGCTTGCTGGCGGCGTTGCCCATGGTGACCGTGCTGAGTTTAATCTGGCTGTACGTGGAGCAGCAACCTAGCAGCAAAATTGCCAATCATGCCTATTACACTTTTTGGTACGTGTTGCCGACCTTGCCCATGTTTTTACTTTTCCCTTATTTGCTGGACAAATGGGGCTTTGTGCTGAGCTTGTTGGCTTCGGTGCTTGTTACGGCTTTGGTTTTTTTCTTATTTGCCTTGGCCTTGAAGCCATTCGGCATAGACTTGTTATAAGCAGGGTTAATAGCCGTAAAATTTTTATAAAAAAATCTTCGTAATCATGTGATTAGCGCGTAAAATGCGCGAACTTTATAGTTTGACACATAAGCCTTGGAACACTACACCAATCTACTTGCTAAGCCCCTACCAAGCTACCGTCCTTACTGGGCGAAGCGCTTTGGCACGGCGCCTATGTTGCCGATGTCTAGGGCGGAAATGGATGCGCTAGGCTGGGACAGTTGCGACATCATTTTGGTCAGCGGCGATTGTTATATAGACCACCCCAGTTTTGGTTCGGCTTTGGTCGGACGTTTATTGGAGGCGCAAGGTTTCCGCGTCCGCATCATTGCCCAACCGGATTGGCAAAATGCCGAGGCATTTAAAGTCTTGGGTAAGCCCAATCTGTATTTTGGGGTCACCGCTGGCAATATGGACAGCATGGTCAACCGCTATACCGCCGATAGAAAAATACGTAGTGACGACGCTTACACGCCGGACGCGGCGCCGAATAAACGACCCGATAGGGCGGTGTTGGTTTACAGCCAACGTTGCCGCGAGGCTTATGCCGACGTGCCCTTGGTCATAGGTAGCATAGAAGCCAGTTTGCGCCGTATTGCCCATTACGATTATTGGAGCGATAAGGTGCGTCGCAGTATCTTGCTCGATTCCAAAGCCGATATTTTGCTGTACGGCAATGCCGAACGTGCTTTGCTGGAATTGAGTCACCGCATTGCTAAAGGCGAAAAAGTCGCCGACATACAAGACATACGTGGCACGGCTTTTTTGCGTAAAAAGATACCGGATGGTTGGAGTGAGATAGCCAGCACGCAATTGGACAGGCCTGGTGTCGTCGATAAGCCGGTGGATCCCTACGAAATGAAAATGGGTAAAGCCGACGCCAGTTGTGCCAGTGACGCTAAACCCACGACCGCCGATTTGCCGCCTGGCAGTCAGGCCATAGCCGTAGTGCGCAAACCCAAGGCCGATCGCGCCACGCAAGTGGTGCGTTTGCCGGACTTTGATGCGGTAGCACAAGACCCAGTTTTGTATGCGCACGCGTCTCGGGTGCTGCACTTGGAAGCCAACCCCGGTAACGCCCGAGCCTTGGTGCAAAAACACGGCGATAGGGAGGTGTGGTTGAACCCGCCGCCCATTCCATTGACCACCAAAGAAATGGATTACGTCTACGACCTGCCCTACGCGCGTAAACCGCATCCGGCCTATAAAGATGCCAAAATTCCAGCTTGGGAAATGATACGCTTTAGCGTCAACATCATGCGCGGCTGTTTTGGCGGTTGCACCTTTTGCAGCATCACCGAACACGAAGGCCGCATTATTCAAAGTCGCAGTGAAGCGAGCATCTTGAAAGAGGTGGAAGAGATACGCGACAAGGTGCCAGGTTTTACTGGGGTGATCTCTGATTTGGGTGGCCCAACCGCCAATATGTACCGTATCGCCTGTAAAAGCGAAGTTATCGAAAATGCCTGTCGCAAGCTAAGCTGCGTCTACCCCGGCATATGTGAAAACTTAAATACCGACCACAGCGCCTTAATTCAGTTATACCGTAAAGCTCGCGCCATTAAGGGCGTGAAGAAAATACTGATAGGCAGTGGCGTGCGCTACGACTTGGCGGTTAAATCGCCAGAATACGTGAAGGAATTGGTGCAACATCATGTCGGCGGCTATTTGAAAATTGCCCCTGAGCATTCAGAAGAAAACGTATTAAGCAAGATGATGAAGCCTGGCATGGAGGCCTACGACGAATTCAAAGCCATGTTTGAAAAGTTCAGTCTGGAGGCCGGTAAAAAGCAGTACTTGATTCCATATTTCATTGCCGCCCACCCCGGCAGCACCGATCAGGACATGTTGAATTTGGCGCTGTGGCTGAAAAAATACGACTTCAAACTAGACCAAGTGCAAACCTTCACCCCCACGCCTATGGCCATGGCCACCGCCATGTACCACTCGGGTAAAAATCCATTGCGTAAGGTGACGGCCGATTCAGAAAATGTCGCCATCCCCAAAGCCGGCAACGTGCGTAAATTGCACAAAGCCTTTATACGCTACCACGATCCGAACAATTGGCCGATGTTGCGTGAGGCTTTGCAGAAAATGGGCCGGGCCGATTTGATAGGCAATGGTAAACAGCATTTAATCCCCGCTTGGCAACCCTTGTCCGGCAAACCCACCACCACCGTCCGTGGCCAACCTTTGGAGCGAACTATTCGACCCAGACGCCTGTCCGAGAACAAACGCAAATACAGCTAATTTTGTTCGAGCTGTTTTTGTTTGCATCTTGTTTTCGTTGTTAAAGGGTGGTCATGCCAAAAAGTCTAAAAAAATCATTCTGCTGCTTACTGTTTAGTTTATGTTTGTTGGGTGCTTTCAATACGGCTTGGGCGGAGTCCGGTTTGTTTTGGAAAGCCGAGTCCAGCGTTTCTAAAGACCTATACCTGTTTGGTACCATACACACCGATGACAATCGTGTGACCAATTTCGCACCGTCGGTGATCAATGCCATAAAGGCATCCGATGCTTTTATGATGGAAACCTTGTCACCCAATAACCCCGGCGTGTTTATGATGGCCGAGGGGGATTTGCGTAGCATGCTCACGGGGCCGGAGTTAGAGCAAGTGTATGCGCTGGCTGAATTTCACGTTATGCACCGTGATGCGGCCCTGCACATGAAGCCTTGGTTGTTGGCCGTGGTGTTTGATTCACCAAGACCGTTAACGCCGTTTGCCCAAGACAATTTACTGATGACGCAAGCGGAGGACGTTGGCAAACAAATCATAGGCATAGAAGACACGCAAGAGCATTTTGGCATCATGGATAGTTTTAGCCTGGACGAGCAGCTGGTTATGTTGCGCGCGGTGTTGAAACGCAGTGCCGCTGAAAAAGAACAAGGTTTTGCTTCCCTAGTGCAAGCGTATTTAGCTGGGGACAGCGAGGCCATCGCGGCCTTGGACGATAAAATAACCGGCAACATGCTGCCTAAAGCCTTGTGGGACAAAATGCGCGCTAAGTTGGTGGACGATAGAAACGTGGTAATGGCACAACGCATCATGGACGAGGCTAGGCAGCAGAAAGTCTTTGTGGCCGTAGGCGCCTCGCATTTGGCCGGTCAAGGCGGTTTGCTTGCCCGCCTGCGTGCAGCCGGCTATCAATTGAGTCCGCTAAAATAAAGCCTATTTGACGTGCGGACCGGCTTTGTATTGAATGATTTCGCTGGACTGTTTGACGTGAATTAACTGCTCGGTGACGAAGCCCATTTCTTGGGCTTGAGCGATTAAGTGTTGTTTGATAGGGTAAGTGAGTTGCGGGGTGCGCGACAATATCCATAAATAGGATTTATCCGGCCCGCACACCATGACGTAGTTGTAATAAGGTTTATCCAAAACCATGATGTTGTAAGCGCCATAGAATGGCCCGAAGAAAGATACCTTGAGTTTGCCGGTGTTGGTTTTGTCGGCATTGATGGGGTCAACAAAATAGGCTTTGCCTACGGCTTCTTGCCATGTATTTGTCTTGCTATTAAAGCCGCGGTTGGTTACTTTAATACCGCCGTCTTCACGCAAGCTGTAGTTGGCCGTGACGTAATCCAAATCCCGTTCAAATGAATGATCCAATCGAGCAATTTCATACCAGGTACCTAGGTATTGTCTGGCATCCACGTTGTCCACCACTTTCACCTTGTCCGGTACACCCATGCAGGCGCTCAGCATTAATGTGCTAAGCCAGAGTAAGCACTTTAGGCTTAAATTTTTATCTGTCATGAGGGTGGTCTTCTAGTTTTTTCATGTCGGCCTCGCTTAACCAACGCCATTGGCCTGGCGCTAAATCCGCGGGCAACACCAGCTCGCCTATTTGGATGCGTTTGAGCGCTTCAACCCGGTTGCTGATGGCGGCCACCATGCGTTTTACCTGATGGTATTTGCCTTCGGCCAAAGTCATGTGCAGCACATGCTCATTGATGCGTATGCAGTTTAGCGCAGCTATCGGCGCGTCTTCATCGATTAATTGCACGCCTTGGCAAAGATGCAATATTTGCGCATCGCTTACCGGGTGCTTGCAGTGCACTTCGTAGACTTTCGGTACCTTGTGTTTGGGCGAGCTCATGCGGTGTATGAATTGCCCGTCATCGGAAATAAGGATCAAGCCGGTGGTGTCTTCATCCAGTCGGCCTATGCATTGCACATCGCGCACCACTAAAGGTTGTGGTAGCAAACTGTATATAGTGGGGTGGTGTTGGGTCTTGTGCGAGCATTCGTAATGGCTGGGTTTGTGCATCATTAAATAGGATTGCTCACGGTAATCCCAGGCCTCGCCTTTGACCGTGTAATGCAGTTTTTCTAAATCAAATTCCGCATCGGGGTCGTCGCAAGCTTGGCCATTCACGGTGATCTCATTATTCCATATCATCAAGCGGCATAATTTACGGGCGCCAAAGCCTTGCTTGTGAATGATGCGTTCTAGGCTTAGTTTTTTGCTCATGCCAGTATTATAGGTCAAGCGAGCAGAAATCTCAGTTGTAATGAAGATGTTATAGTGTGGCTATGTCGGTCGTGGTTAATTTTTCCCACGGCAGGCTAGACCGTTAATTTTGGTGGATACCATGTTAGAAAAAAACTTTATCGGCTTGCGCCTCAAACTGCTGCTAGCAGTGGCTTTGGCTATCCTGATGTTTTTTACGTTATTGCTGGTGTTGGCTAAACCGTATTTTTTAAATTTAAGCAGTCTTAGCCCCACCGCAATGGCCGCCATCGTGCTGGTAACGACTTTTTTGCTGAGCGTGCTGGTTTGGCTGTTTGATGCTTTGTTTTTATTGCGCTTGGAACGCTTGTCCACAGAGGTTGCCCGGGTGGGCGACGCGGCTAATGGGGTGACTCGAGTTAAATCCCTGACGGGGAAGGATGAGCTGGCGCGCTTGGCGCAGGGCATCAACAGCATGCTGGAAAATCTAGAGGCAGCCCAGTACGCGCTGCAATTGGAAAAAGACCGCGCCCAATTAACCTTGGAAAGCATAGCCGATGCAGTGATTACCAGCAATGCTGAGGGCCAGGTGCTGTCCATGAATCTGGTGGCAGAGCGCCTCTGCGGCATGAATTTTAGTCTGGTGGTGGATAAGCACATGCAGGCCTTATTCCGTTTAAAAACCGAGGATGGGCAGACCGACGTGGACAGCGCTTGGTTGATAGACGCATACAGCCCACTGGAAGAGGTCAGTCTCATGCGTGACGATGGGCAGGTCTTTGCTATACGCAAGTCGGTCTCGCCCCTGTATGACCGAGATGGCCATACCTTTGGTCGGGTGACGGTGTTGCATGACGTCACCCTGCTGCGCAAACTGTCTAATCAGCTGTCTTTTCAAGCCAAGCACGATGCCTTGACTGGCCTCATGAATCGTTATGAATTTGATCGAAAAGTACAGGCGGCCATTGAAGAAGTGGGCAGTGCTGGACAAGGTAAACACTGTTTAGCTTACATGGATCTTGACCAGTTTAAGTTGGTCAACGACAGTTGCGGTCATTTGGCCGGTGACTTGCTGTTGCAACAACTGGCTGGCCAGCTTAAGGCCAAGGTGCGAGCATCCGATGCCTTGGCGCGTTTGGGTGGTGACGAATTTGCCTTGTTGTTGATGGGTTGTGACTTGGATAGGGCACAAGGCATTGCCGACGCGCTACTTAACACGGTGTCGGAATACCGCTTCAGTTTTGATGACAAGGTCTTTAAGGTGGCGGCCAGTATTGGTCTTGCTGAAATCTCCAGCGGGCAGAGCGCGAGCTTGAGTGAGGTGCTGGCAGCGGCCGATTCTGCTTGTTATAGCGCCAAGGAGCAGGGTGGCAATCGCGTTCATGTGTTTCATGCCGATGATCAGCAAGTCTATCGGCACAACAGTCAGTTGGAATGGGTGTCACGCATCCATCTGGCTTTAGAGCAGCATCAGTTCGTTTTGTATGCGCAAGCGCTAAAAAGTTTAAAGCCGGGCGGTGAGCCGCACATGGAGTTACTCTTGCGCATGCAAGGCGTGGATGGTGTGCTCTATCCCCCGTCTTATTTTTTACCGGTCGCAGAACGTTATCTCTTGATGCCTAAGATAGACCGCTGGGTGGTGGCGGAAGCCTTGCGCATTATTGCCGCCAAAGGCCTGCATTTCAAGCATCTGTGTGCCATCAATTTATCCGGTCTAACTTTGTCAGACGCGGCGTTTTTGGACTACGTCATTGCGCAAATAAAGCGTTATCAGGTGAATCCGCGCCAAATATGTTTTGAAATTACCGAGACGGCCGTGATAGCCAACCTTGATTGCACACAGCAATTCATCCTAAGCTTGGGTGATATGGGTTGCCGTTTTTCTTTGGATGATTTTGGCAGTGGGCTGGCTTCTTTCGCCTATCTTAAAAACTTGCGGGTGGACTTTCTGAAGATAGACGGTATTTTTATCAAAGCCATGGCCAACAATGACATTGACCGGGCGATGGTGGAATCGATTAATCACATAGGGCACATGATGGGCTTGCAGACCATCGCGGAATGTGTGGAAGATCAGCCCACCCTGGCCATTGTGGAGGCTTTGGGCATCGATTATGCGCAAGGGTATGTGGTGGCTGACCCCGAACTGTTTGACGACAGTTATTTTATTGCGTCGCGCAGTCTAGATTAATTGTTAATTTGATGGGTAGCCGTAGGCATGCACCGGGGCTAAATCTTTTAACTCTTCATCGTTATACAAACGGCCTCGGGTAATAAAAGCCAAGCCACTGCCACAATCCAAGGAAAATGAGCCGCTGGAACCGGGCAAGGCATCGATTATGGTGTGGGTGTTTTCTGAAAATTGAAAGTGGTTGTGGCCCATGTAAAAAACCGCGCCGGCAACTTCCCCCACCACCATATCGGATGGACTGGGTTTAAATTCATGCACCGGCATGCATAAAGGCACGCTGCCCTCACAACAACCGCCCGATTGAAAAAACAGAATCGGGCCATGTTCTGCAGTGAGTTTATGTATCAGCCCTATGGCGGATGGGGTGGCGGATACGCGTGCTGTTGACATAAGTTACTCCGTATAAAAAATAAGAGGCGGACATAAGCCGCCTCTTGATTTTAAGGCTGTTTACATTGTAAAGCTAGCCTCAACAAATGCCCTTAAATTAGAAAAAGCCTAGTTTTTTCGGGCTGTAACTAACCAATAGGTTTTTGGTTTGTTGGTAATGGTCTAACATCATTTTGTGTGTTTCACGACCTATACCTGACTCTTTGTAGCCACCAAATGCCGCGTGCGCTGGGTAAGCGTGGTAGCAATTGGTCCAAACGCGACCGGCTTTAATGCCACGGCCCATGCGGTAAGCGCGGCTGCCGTCACGAGACCATACGCCTGCACCTAGACCAAAGATGGTGTCGTTGGCAATGGCCAGGGCTTCAGCCTCGTCTTTAAAGGTGGTCACAGCCAGCACTGGGCCAAAAATTTCTTCTTGGAACACGCGCATTTTGTTGTGGCCTTTTAATAGGGTGGGTTGCACGTAATAGCCATCGCTAAATGCACCGCTTAGTACGTTACGCTCGCCACCGATAAGCACCTTGGCGCCTTCTTGTCTACCGATGTCCATGTAAGACATGATTTTGTTTAACTGGTCTTGCGATGCTTGCGCACCTATCATGGTGTTGGGGTCCAGTGGGTTGCCTTGTTTAATGGCCGCCACACGCGGTAACACGCGTTCCATGAATTTATCGTAGATGGATTCTTGGATTAAGGCACGTGATGGGCAGGTACACACTTCACCTTGGTTAAAGGCAAACAACACCAAGCCTTCCACGGCTTTATCAAAGAAGTCATCGTCTGCATCGGCAATGTCTTCAAAGAAAACGTTAGGCGATTTGCCGCCCAATTCCAAGGTGGCGGGAATCAAGTTGGATGCGGCTGCTTGGGCAATCACGCGGCCTGTTCCGGTTGAACCGGTAAAGGCGATTTTGCCTATGCGGCGGCTGTTGGCCAGTGGGGCGCCTACGTCGCGACCGTAGCCGTTAACGATGTTGATCACGCCTGGTGGCAAGATGTCAGCGATGGTTTCCATTAGAATCAAGATGCTGATAGGGGTGAATTCGGCGGGTTTTAACACCACGCAGTTGCCGGCCACTACCGCAGGAGCTAATTTCCAAGCGGCCATTAGAATAGGGAAATTCCAAGGAATGATTTGCCCAACCACGCCTATGGGTTCGTGGAAGTGGTAAGCCACCATGGTTTCGTCTATTTCACTTAAGCTGCCTTCTTGCGCGCGCATGCAGCCAGCAAAGTAGCGGAAATGATCGATAGCCAATGGGATGTCGGCATTCACTGTTTCGCGTATGGGCTTGCCGTTGTCTACGGTTTCGGCGGTGGCCAACAGTTCCAGGTTGGCTTCTAGGCGATCGGCAATTTTAAGCAATAGGTTGGCGCGTTCGCCAGGGGCGGTGCGCGCCCATTTGTCGGATGCGGCATGCGCAGCATCCAAGGCCAGCTCTATGTCTTCTGCACTTGAGCGTGCTGCTTTGGTGTAAGGTTTGCCGGTAATGGGCGTGATGACATCAAAATATTCACCTTTTACTGGAGCCACCCATTTGCCGCCAATAAAATTATCGTACTTGGCTTTGTAAGGTATGTTTACCCCTAAGCCTTTTAAAAGATCTAAACTCATGCTGACTCCTCTAGTTTTTCCATCGTTAATGTAGTATTTCCATCCATCAAACCGCATTGCTCTGTGGGCAATTTATGACTTCCCGTAAACCAGCCTTATCTTTGTTAAAGCCTTATTTATCAAGGCGTTCAGAATAAAAGCGCGAACTAAACAATAAACCTTAGATGCGGGTAAATCAAGCAATAATTCCATCATTTACTGTATTTTCACAGATATCTTATGTTTTATATAAGAGTTGGGGTTTTGGGCGATGGGACGGGGGCTAGAATAAGCTTTATTTTTTCTGTTTATCGCCTATATGGCTTAGCCCACGTTGTTTGGCTAGCTGCACTTGTTTTTGCCTCTCCTGCAAACGCGCCCGTTTATCTGCCGATAATTTATTAAAACAATACGGGCAAGACAGACCTGCGCTGTATAGGTCGCTGCGCATTTCTGCCGGCGACAGAGGGTGGCGGCAGGCATAGCATTGGTCGAATTCACCCACGGCTAAATTGTGTTTGACCGCTACCCGTTGGTCAAACACAAAGCATTCGCCTTGCCATAGGCTTTCACTTTCTGGCACGGTTTCTAGGTATTTCAATATGCCGCCCTGTAAGTGAAATACTTCCTCAAAGCCTTGATCCATCATGTAAGAGGAGGCTTTTTCACAGCGTATGCCACCGGTGCAAAACATGGCGACTTTTTTGTGTTTGGTTTTATCAAAATGCTCGGCGATGTACTGCGGAAACTCACGGAAGGTGGTGGTTTTCGGGTCTATGGCGCCCTTAAAAGTGCCGATGTCGACTTCGTAGCCATTGCGCGTGTCGATTAACAACACTTCAGGGTCCGAAATCAGCGCATTCCAATCGGTGGCAGCCACGTAGGTGCCGACTTGCTTGGTTGGGCTCACCCCGGCTACGCCCAGCGTGACAATTTCTTTTTTTAATTTCACCTTCATGCGGTAAAAAGGGTGTTCGTTGGCGTACGATTCTTTGTGCTCTAGGTCGGCAAAGCGATTTTTAAATAGGGGGTCGCTGCGTAAAAAAGCCAGTAATTGCTTAACGTCATCGGCTAAGCCGGCAATGGTGCCGTTGATGCCTTCTTCCGCCAGCAGTAAAGTGCCTTTGATGTGATTATCTAGGCAAGCTTGCAGGAGGGGTGCTTGCAGGGCTTGGTAATCCGGCAAGCTGACAAATTTATACAAGGCAGCGGTTAAATAGCGGTCGGTGGTGGGGGTCATGGCCATGGTTTTTTTGCAAAACGCTATGGTATCACTAGCCGCTTACGCCGATTACAGGAATTTGTTGGCTTTTTTATAAAAGGTGACTTGTAATTTAATTAAAAAAGGTGAACAATCATGCCACTATGAATACGCCGACATCACTGACTTATATCAAGTTTTTGAATCTAGCCCAAGCCATACGCGAGCTAACGGATTTTCCTGCGCTAAACCCCATGGAAGAGTATTTGTTAAACCACATTGCCTTAACTTGGCATGCCAATAAAAACCCCAGCGTGTCCGAAACCATGCACGCCTCTCCTGAAATGTCACCCAGTACCGTGCACAGGCATTTAAAAGCTTTGCGCATAAAAGGCTTTATTGGTCTGGACGTGTATGAGCTGGATAATCGGGTTAAGTACATTGTGCACACACCGCTCAGTCAGCAATATTTCTCATTATTGGGGCAATGCCTTGATAATTCCGCCACGGCTTAATGCAAGCATCCGCATCCACCCCATCTAATAGGCTTAGCACCGCACTGATTGAAACGCTGGCGGTTTTTCTGATTTGGGTATTTTTCTACCGATTCAATTTATTTGTATTTGCTTATTTTGAATACAACCCACGCGTGTACTGGCTGTTCTTACCTGCGGGCATACGCATGCTGGCGGTGTTTATCTTTGGCTGGCGAGGGGTGGCCGGTCTCTTTGTTGGGTCTATTTACACCAATGAAGCGGAAACCGATGCTTATGTAGTGGGTTTGGCGGCCATTTCTGCGCTGTCGCCCATGCTGGCTTTGTATGCTTGCCGTTGGGTGTTCAATATATCCAGCACCTTAAAAGGCTTAAGGGCTAGGCAGTTGCTGTATTTTACCTTAACTGGCGCGCTGGCCAATTCCTTGTTCAGTCAACTGTATTTTTATTTCATGAGCACGGTCGAGTCATTGCATGGACTGACGCCCATGTTTGTCGGGGATGTGTTCGGCACCTTGCTGGTTTTCTACATCATCGCTAAAACCTTGCAACTGATGACTTATACAATCAAACAAACAAACCCGCCCATAAATTATTAAATCAATAATCCGTCGTATTCACCGCCGGTGTTAGCCCAAGAGCGTGAACAAGAGCCCCAGTCCGGCACAGCTTAAGATGAGCGGAATGACGCCAAGCTTGAAGCGAAATAGCGCGACGCTGGCGATAACGGTGAGGCCGATAGCAAACCCATCCACCGTCCCGCTTAAGCCTTGTGGCCAGAACACGTGGTAGGCAAAGAATAGGGCCAGATTAAGAATAACGCCGACAATGGCGGCGGTAATGGCCGTTAAAGGCGCGGTGATTTTAAGCTTACCGTGCGTCGTTTCAATAAAGGGTGCGCCCATAAAAATGAATATAAAGCTAGGCAAGAAGGTGAAGAAGGTGACAATGGTGGCGGCAGCAAAAGCCGACGCGAACACCGCATCAGGGCCTAGCACTGGGTTTAGCCAACCGCCGACAAACCCCACAAACGTCACCACCATGATGAGTGGCCCCGGTGTGGTTTCACCTAGGGCTAGGCCGTCCATCATCTGCGTGGCATTGAGCCAATGG
>SXVG01000062.1 GCA_005791685.1 Methylotenera sp.
GTAAAAAGTCCTAGTAATAGTACCCCCTGCTGTTATATAAGCGATAAGTGTGCCAACTCAATGGATCGCCCACATAAACTCATAAGCGGCTGAATATAAACATATTTATATTTATTGTGCTGATTCATGTGGTATGGGTTTGTTCTGCCTGATCGGCTATTGGTGGCTACAAAGGTTGTATGCAACCACCAATTGCTGTCGCTGAAGTTGTGGGCCGAGCGCAGAAAAGAAAAAAAGCCCTAATAGGGCTTTTTTGAGGGTGTCAAAGGCCGCGCTAGGGCTAGGTCTTTTTGCTGGTCGCTTTCTTGACCGGTGTTTTTTTAGCGGCAGCAGGCTTGCTGGCTTTCTTAGGGGCCGCGGTTTTTTTGCTAACCGTTTTCTTGGTGGCGGATTTTTTGGCCGTGGGTTTTTTAGCAGGTTCGCCTTTGGCTATTTTGGCTTTGAGTAATTCCAAGGCTTCGTCCAGTGTCAGCGACTCCGGCTCTATGCTTTTGGGTAGGGTGGCGCGTATCTTCCCGTGCTGTACGTACGGTCCGTAACGGCCAGCAAACACTTCGATTTGACCGTCTTCGTTTGGGTGGCTACCCAGTGAACATAAAGGCGCAGGCCCGCTGTGTGCGGCCGCTAACAAGGCCACCGCACCGGCTAAGTCTATGCTAAATACACTGTCTGTTTTAGGGATGGATTTAAACTTGGCATCGTGATTGATGTAGGGCCCAAAGCGACCTATGTTGGCGACAATTTTTTTATGGGTGTCCGGGTGTAAGCCTAGGTCACGCGGTAGAGACAGCACCATGCTGGCGGTTTCCACGGATAGGTCGGCCAAAGAAATTTCCTTAGGTACGCTGACGCGTTTGGGTTTTTTCTTATCGCCTTCTAGCGCCACGCCTAATTGCAGATAAGGGCCATAAGGGCCGTTCATCAGCAGCATTTCTTTACCACTGGCGGGGTCTGTACCTATGACGGTCGGTTCATTGGCGGCTTGCGCAGCACCATTTAAACTGCGTTTGTAGTCGCATTTTGGCTCGTCGTTGTAGCCGGTGCAACCGATAAACGTACCATAACGGCTCAGTTGCTTTTGCAAGGGCTTGCCGCATTTAGGGCAAGCTTCGTCTATGCGTTCGTTGCCGGGTCGATCGACGTTGGCTTTGCTGAGTAATTGCTGGTTAAAACCCTGCCAAAACTCCTCCATCAGCGGTATCCACTCGCGCTCCCCTTCGGCCACGCTGTCTAAGGCGCTTTCTAGGTTGGCGGTGAAATCGTAATCTACGTATTGGGTGAAATGTTCGGTTAAAAACTTATTCACTACCCGGCCGACGTCGGTAGGAGTGAAGCGTTTTTTATCCAATAACACGTACTCACGGTCTTGCAAGGTGCTGATAATGCTGGCATAAGTCGAAGGGCGGCCTATGCCGTATTCTTCCAATATTTTAACCAAACTGGCTTCACCGTATCTAGGTGGAGGCTCAGTGAAATGCTGCTCACCGACAATTTTTTCTACCGTCAGTATTTCACCGGTTTCTAAGTGTGGTAATTTACTCTCGCCTTCTTCTTCCTCGTCGTCCGTGCCTTCCATGTAAACGGCGATAAAGCCAGGGAATACCAAGGTTTGACCGGATGCGCGAAATAAATTGGCGTCAGAACCTACGCTTAAATCGACACTCACGGCATCAAATTTAGCCGCAGCCATTTGGCAAGCCAGCGCGCGTTTCCATATCATTTCATACAGTTTGAATTGCTCGTCAGTTAAGTATTGCCTAAGTTTGGCTGGGGTGCGCTGAATGTCGGTTGGACGTATCGCTTCATGGGCTTCTTGCGCACTTTTCGATTTTGTTTTGTACATGACGGCCGATTTGGGTAAATAGGCTGCATCAAAATTCTTTTTTACGTAATCCCGAATTTGCCCTATGGCTTCGGCCGCCATATTAAACGAGTCGGTACGCATGTAAGTGATTAAACCGACGGTGCCACTGCCGACGTCCACGCCTTCGTACAGTTGTTGGGCGATACGCATGGCGCGGCTGGTAGTAAAGCTTAGTTTGCGCACGGCCTCTTGTTGCAGGGTGGAGGTGGTGAAAGGGGCGGCTGGGTTGCGGCTACGTTGTTTCTTTTCAACGCGCGAAACGGTGGTCTTGCCGGCACTTGCTAGCAAGAGCTTGCCTACCAAGTCGGCTTGTTGATCGTGATTGATCACGGAAAATTGTTCTATCTTTTGTTGGTCAAATTGCACCAATTTGGCCGTGAAGCCGTGGCTATGCTTGAGCGCATCTAAATGGATGGACCAATATTCTTGTGATTTAAACGCTTCTATTTCTAACTCGCGCTCGACGATTAAGCGTAAGGCTGGGCTTTGCACCCTACCCGCCGAAAGACCGCGGCGAATTTTTTTCCACAGTAGCGGTGATAAATTAAAGCCTACCAAGTAGTCTAAGGCGCGCCTGGCTTGTTGCGCATTGACCATGGCCATGGATATGTCACGCGGCTCGGCGATGGCGTGCTCCACGGCATTTTTGGTGATTTCATGGAACACCACCCGTTTCATGACTTTGTTTTTAAGTAGATTCTTAGCCTTTAGAATTTCCGCTATATGCCATGAAATGGCTTCGCCTTCACGGTCCGGATCGGTTGCGAGATAGATGCTGTCAGCGCTTTTTACGGCTTTGGCAATGGCATCCACGTGTTTGCTATTGCGCTCGATAAGGTCGTATTTCATGGCGAAATCGTGCTCGGTATCGACTGCGCCATTTTTCGGTATGAGATCGCGGACGTGTCCGTAGGAGGCCAGCACCTCAAAATCGCCACCCAGGTATTTTTTCAGGGTTTTAGCTTTGGAGGGGGATTCAACTATTAACAGTTTGGACATGAATGCCTAGGGAGGGCTGTATTTAAAGAAATTAGCGAGATGATAGCAAGGTAATGCGGATAGTCCAATAATTTATTTACGAACAAACTCAATCCGCGTGTCATTGCTGGCGGCTATATTGAGCGCATTGTCGGCTTGGGCGATGTCGCCAAACAAGGGGTCTTCGTCATTCGCTTGGGCCTGACTTAAATTTTTAAAGTCGTATAAATTAAAGTCGGCCAAATGCGAAGGCTCAACATTGCCTATGGCGCGGAAGATATTATTGATTCTGCCAGGTTGTTCGCGCTCCCAAGATTGCAGCATGTCTTTGACTTTCTGCCGCTGTAAATTTTCTTGGCTACCGCATAAGTCGCAAGGGATGATGGGGAAGGCCATTTGCCTGGCGTAGCTGGCAATGTCTTTTTCGCTGCAATAGGCTAAGGGCCGTATCACGATATTTTGTTTGTCGTTGGTGGCCAATTTGGGCGGCATGGCTTTCATTTTTGCCCCAAAAAATAGGTTTAAAAATAAGGTTTCGACGATGTCGTCACGGTGGTGGCCCAAGGCAATTTTATTGGCACCTAATTCTTTAGCGGTGGTGTAAATGACCCCGCGACGCAGCCGAGAACATAAGGAGCAGGTGGTTTTGCCCTCGGGTATTTTTTCTTTGACGATGGAGTAGGTGTCGGCATTGACGATGCGGTAATCGACGCCGAGTTTTTCAAAATAAGCCGGCAAGATATCGGCAGGGAAGCCGGGTTGCTTTTGATCCAAATTCATGGCGATGAGCTTGAAGTCTATCGGTGCGCGTTCTTGCAAGGCTAGCAAGATCATCAACATGGCGTGCGAGTCTTTGCCGCCACTCATGCACACCAGCACCGTGTCGCCGTCTTCTATCATGTTGTAATCGCCTATGGCCTTGCCGGTGGCACTGATTAAGCCGTTTCTAAGTTTAATGAAATTATTGGAGTGCTCGGCAGGTAAATGTTTGATCATGGTGTAAGGCTAAGAAAGAAGGGTTTGAGACTTGCGCTTGATGGCTGGGCGGGTCAGAGATTCAAAGAACGTCCGCCGTCTACCGCCAATACATGGCCAGTAATAAACGGCGCATCGGCGATTAAAAATTTAACGGCTTTGGCCACGTCTTCGGCTTCGCCCATGCGTTTGAGTAGGGTTTGCTTGATCACGCGCTGCCGGTACACTTCGTCAAATTGTGGGTTGTTTTCTGGCCATTGTACCGGCCCTGGGGCGACTGCATTGACTCGCACTTCTGGGCTTAATTCATGGGCTAAGGACTTGGTTAGGGTGACCAAGCCCGCTTTGGCAACGCTGTATACGATGTAGCCTTTTTTGGGGCGCTCTACGTGCATGTCGGTGATGTTGACGATGCAGCCATGATTTTTGCGTAATTCAGGCGCCGCGGCTTGCGATAAAAATAACGGGGCTTTTAAATTGCTGCCCATCAGGTCTAGCCATTTCGCTTCATCGATGTCGCCTATTTCGCTGGCGTAATAGGTGGAGGCGTTATTGATGAGCGCGTCTAAGCGGCCAAAATGCCGGACCGTTTCGGCAATTAAATTGGGTAGGCTGGCTATGTTTAATAAGTCGCCTTGGATGATGGCGACAGAATGGGGGCGTTGCAAATTGAGCTCGGCCTGCAAGGCTCGGGCTTCGTGCAGCGAACTTTTGTAATGTATCATCAAGTTGGCGCCTGCCGCATGCAACAGACGGCAAGTCGCGGCGCCGACGCGTTTGGCGCCGCCGGTGATAAGAACCACTTTATTTGTAATGTCAGTATCCACGCTTTAATCCTATCTCTATGGATAGCTATTATAATCCAAGTCTATGACTACATTACCCAAGCCGTCGGCCTACGCAGAAAAACACAGTGAGCAACTGGGTTTACTTATCCAAGATCGCATAGAAAAAGCCGCTGGCTGGATAGATTTTTCTCAGTTTATGCAGTTAGCCCTGTATGCGCCAGGCCTGGGTTATTACAGCGCCGGCAGCCAAAAGTTCAGCCAATTACAAAAAGACGGCGGTGATTTTGTGACCGCCCCGGAAATATCCCCCTTGTTTGGGCGCACTATCGCCCAACAAATGGCGCAAATTTTTCAGATCATGCGCGGCGACCTGCTGGAATTGGGGGCGGGTACGGGTAAGCTGGCGGCCGAACTGTTGTTGACCTTGGCTGAATTAAACAGCTTACCTCAGCA
>SXVG01000063.1 GCA_005791685.1 Methylotenera sp.
CATAGGCGCCCAGTTCAAAACGCACTTGATCATTACCCTTGCCGGTAGCGCCATGGGAAATGGCGTCGGCATTGGTTTCTGCTGCGATTTCGATCAAACGCTTGGCGATCAAAGGCCGGGCTATCGAGGTACCCAATAAATATTCACCCTCGTAGACGGTGTTGGCTCTGAACATAGGGAAAACAAAATCACGGACGAATTCTTCACGGCAATCATCGATGTAAATCTCTTTCACACCGGCCGCTTTGGCCTTGGCCCGCGCCGGTTCCAGCTCTTCGCCTTGACCTAAGTCTGCGGTAAAGGTCACCACCTCACATTGGTATTCATCTTGCAACCACTTCAAAATAACCGAGGTGTCCAGGCCGCCAGAATAGGCTAAAACCACTTTTTTGATGTCTTTTTTAACAGTACTCATTGCTTAAACTTTTCCTAATAATAAATATTCCATTAAGGCTTTTTGCACATGCAAGCGATTTTCCGCCTCATCCCAAACCACCGATTGACGGCCATCAATGACTTCTGCCGACACTTCTTCGCCACGGTGCGCCGGTAAACAATGCATAAATAGCGCATCATTGGATGCCACCTGCATCATCTCGGCATCGACTTGCCAATCGGCAAAGTCACGCAAGCGCTCGTCATTTTCCGCTTCAAAACCCATGCTGGTCCAAACATCGGTGGTGACCAAGTGCGCACCACGCGCTGCATGCATAGGATCGGCAAACACTTCGAAATGATTGTTGCCGTATAAATTAGCCCGCTCAGGCTCAACCTCGTAGCCAGGTGGCGTCGAGACATGCACATTGAAATCCAATACCTCGGCCGCTTGCAGCCAAGTATTACAGACATTATTGCTGTCGCCTATCCAAGCCACGGTTTTGCCTTGTATAGCACCGCGGTGTTCTATGTAGGTAAAAATATCCGCCAAAATTTGGCAAGGGTGGTATTCATTGGTTAAACCGTTCACCACCGGCACGCGCGAATTTGCCGCGAAACGCTCGATGATTTCCTGCTCAAAGGTCCGTATCATGACGATGTCGCTCATGCGCGAAATGACTTGCGCGGCATCTTCCACCGGCTCACCACGCCCCAACTGCGAATCACGGGTATTTAAATAAATGGCCGAGCCGCCCAATTGCTGCATACCGGCTTCAAACGACAAGCGCGTACGGGTGCTGGCTTTCTCAAATATCATCACCAAGGTACGGTCTTGCAATGGCCAGTATTGTTGATAGGCCTTAAATTGGCGTTTAATGATGCGCGCGCGCTCAAACACGTATTCAAGCTCGGCGCGATTTAAATCATTAAATTGTAAAAAATGTTTTATGGCCATAATGGTTTACCGCTTATAAATTCCAATGACGCTGGAATTTTTTTAACTTAATGGATTGTATAACGCTTATAACTAGTTGTTTAAAAATGTTTTAATTAATTCGGCCAAACGCTGCACCAGTTCATTTGCTTCGCTCTCGTTGATGACCAAAGGCGGCAATAAACGCACCACGTTGTCAGCCGTAACATTAATTAACAGCTTGGCCGCCAAAGCCATTTTAACCAAATCCGCACAAGGCCTATCCAGCTCCACGCCTATCATCAAACCGGCATTGCGTACTGCTTTCAGCGCTGGCGTATGGGCCAATTCAGCTTGCAAACCCAAGCGTATCAAATCACCCATTTTTTCGGCATTTTGACACAAGCCTTCTTGTTCTATGGCTTGCAAGGTGGCCAGACCCGCGGCACAGGCCAAGGGGTTGCCGCCAAACGTTGAGCCGTGCTTACCGTAGACAAACACCTCGGCCGCCTTGCCACGTGCTACGCACGCGCCTATGGGCACGCCCGACCCCAAGCCTTTAGCCAAGCTCATCACGTCCGGCAGGATACGGCTATGCTGAAAAGCAAACCAAGTGCCGGTTCGGCCTATGCCGGTTTGCACTTCGTCCAACATCAGCAACCAGCCGTGCGCATCACAAATTTGCCGCAAGCTTTCTAAATACGCGCTGGCGTCTTTAGGGATATTAACTCCACCCTCGCCTTGCACAGGCTCGACCAAGATAGCCACCACATTGGCATTGCGGCTAGCCACTTGTTTAACCGCCTCGATATCGTCGTAAGGCACCCGAATAAAACCGCTGACCAAAGGCTCAAAGCCGGCTTGCACCTTGCGGTTACCGGTGGCCGATAAGGTGGCCATGGTGCGGCCATGAAAAGACTGATCCATGACGATAATTTCTGGATTAGCGATGCCTTTGTTGTGCCCGTATAGCCGCGCTAACTTAATGCTGGCTTCGTTCGCCTCGCAGCCAGAATTGCAAAAAAACACCTTATCCATGCCCGATAACGCGCACAATTTATCGGCCAGGGCTGCCTGTTCGGCAATCTGGTATAGGTTAGACACGTGAATTAATTTAGCCGCCTGCGCACTGATGGCCGCCACTAATTTGGGGTGGGCATGGCCCAAGCCATTGACGGCCACGCCGGCTAAGGCATCCAAGTATTTTTCCCCGGCCGTATCCCATAGCCAAACACCTTCGCCTTTGCTGAAGGTAACCGGTTGACGCTTATAAGTGTTCATCAAATGATCTGACATGGCATTCTTTAAAAATTAATTTACACGCTAATGAAAAACGGCGACCAATGCCGCCGTTGAGACTGAAATTTAGTAAATTTATCGTGTGGCACACGCCTGCATTTATAATGGCGACTATTCCTCTTCGCCTACTTTATTGGTATTTACAAAACCCATTAAACAATTAAGCGTGAGATTATCTGAAAACCCCGTAATAGGCAAGCTTAAGCCCCGCTACCTAGCATTTAATAAACAGTGGCTTAGGCGCATAAACCATGATTAAATCTACCGCCAACCCACACGCTGGCCGCCAGTTACCCAACTTAGGCAGCCTATGGATGCTGCTAGCCGCACTGGGCTTTGCCCTAATGGGCGCCTTGGTTAAGCTGGGTGCGACAAAATTTAGCGTCAGCGAACTGGTGTTTTACCGCTCACTATTTGGCTTAATCGCCATCACCCTCTACCTGCGCAGGCAAAAACTGAGCCTAGCCAGCCCCGTTCTTCTCAAGCAACTATCCCGCGCCTTGCTAGGCTTTGCCTCCTTGCTGTTGTTTTTTTATGCGATTGCCCACCTGCCGCTAGCGACCGCCATCACACTCAATTACACCTCGCCTTTATTCTTAGCCATGCTAGCGCCCTTTTTACTGCAAGAACCGCTCAAGAAAACACTGATGCTGGCCCTCATCATAGGCTTTGTTGGCGTCAGCTTGCTGCTCAAACCGACTTTGAGCAGCAGCGATGGCTTAGCCGGCAGCCTAGGCTTATTGTCCGGCCTGGGCGCGGCCTGGGCTTACGTGCAGGTTAAGCAATTGGCCAAATTGAACGAACCCGATACCCGCACGGTATTTTATTTCACCTTGCTGTCCACCCTGCTATCTGGCACCTGGATGCTGTTAGCACCGCAAATCCATCGCTTAGCAGGCATGCACACGCTGTTGTTTGCTGGCTTTCATGGCTTGACTTGGCAAGACCTCCCGCTACTCATCGGCTTAGGTGCCAGCGCCACCATAGCGCAACTGGCCATGACCCGCGCCTACCGTACCGGCGACACCTTGGTGGTGGCAAGTTTGGCCTATGCCACGGTATTGTTGGCCAGTTTGTTGGGAGTGATTTTCTGGGGCGAACAACTGAGCCCAAACGATGGCATCGCCATCTTTTTAATTGTGTTAAGTGGCCTAATCAGCTTGCGCAGCACACCGACCGCCCAGTAATTTACGCTTCCAACAAGCCACTGCGCATGGCGATAAGGGCAATTTCTGCGGAATTGTTGGCGTTTAGTTTTTGCTTGATGTTGTACAGATGGGTGCCCACCGTGCGCGGGCTTAAAAACAAGGTTTCGGCAATTTCGTTGGTGGTTTTACCTTTAGCCAAGGCCATGAACACCTCAAACTCACGGGGCGACAGCACGTCCACTGGGTTTTGTTCACCGGACAGTTGCTGTATGGCCATTTGCTGGGCAACAGCGGCTTCTAAATACTTCTTACCGCTGGCCACCACGCGTATCGCTTTAATCATTTCTTCAGCGGCACTGCGTTTAGTCAAATAGCCCATGGCACCGGCATTAAGCACGCGTTTCGGGTGCACCGAATCTTCATGGGCGGACAACACCAAAATTTTAGCCGCGCCGTCTTTAGCCAAAATGCGCTCTATTGCTTCTATGCCGCCTATGCCTGGCATGGTGATGTCCATCACCACCACACTGGGTTTGAATTCCATGTAGCGCTGTATGGCTTGCTCGCCACTCTCAGCCTCGGCCACCACCTTCATTTCGGCATCGGTTTCCAGTAGCATTTTAAAGCCCATGCGCACCACCGCATGGTCGTCTACCAACATGACATTAATTGTGCTCATTGTGTTTATCCATTCACTGATTACGGCTTAACTTAACAAGGGAATACTGATGTGGATGGCGGTGCCACGATTCGGTTCAGAAACCAAGTTAAAACTGCCATGAAACCCCTGTACCCGCTCACGCATGCCCAATAAACCAAAATGCTGGGTTTGATCAACCATGGCTAAATTCATGCCCAAACCATCGTCTTTAATCAGCAATTGCAGCGCATGCGCCGTGACGGTTAAATCCACCGCTATGTGCGTCGCCTGCGCATGTTTTAAGACGTTGTTGATGGCCTCTTGCACAATGCGATAGACGTTGATGTTGAGCATTTCGCCCAAGCCATCCACATCGCCATTAAGGCTTAAGTCAAAGCGCGCCTTGGCATGCGCTTTTTGCCAATAATTGACCGCGTCACGCAAGGTTTCAGACAGCCCTAAATTATCCAAAGCACCCGGACGCAGTTGCCGTATGATGCTGTGCATGCCTTCGTAAATCTCATCCGCGGCCGCCACTATGGTTTGCGCGTTGGCGGCGATGTCTGGCGATTTTTCATGGGCTTTATTCACGATGGCCACGGCAAAGGTTTTAATGGCGGTCACGTATTGCCCCAGCTCATCGTGCAACTCCCTGGCCAAACTGCGCCGCTCATCCTCGATATGCGTTTGTATCAACTGGGTCAATTGGCGGTTTTCTTCCAACTGCCGCTCCAGCGCCAACGATTCCGCCATGCGATTGAGGCTATGGCCTATGCGATCAAATTCCGGCAAGGTAAAGGTCGGTAAGCGCGTATCCAAATCGCCTTTTTCCATGCGATTAATCGACATCAAAATGGGCTTGATAGGCTTAAGCGAATGACTTAACAAAGCGTAGACCATCAAATTAAGCACCACAAAGAACGCCAAACCCACCCACATCAACTGCCTAAAACCCGACCACGCTTCCCGTATGGAACCGGCCGCACTGGAGGACACCACCAAAGTGCCGTAGCGTATGCGACGCTCCACGGTTTCCACCGGCGGCTGCACCAACTTAACAAACCACAAGGGCGCGTGCACATCGGCTTTATAGCTGGACGGTGGCGAGGTGTAGAGCACGTTACCAGTGATGTCGTAGAGCACGATATGGCTGCTACGCACATAGCCTAGCGACTCCAAGAAACTCTGTAACACCCTATCGGTTTGACCGTACTCCGGGTTAAGCGCCGAGCTTACGATCACCGTATCTAACAATTGCACGGTGACGCGACTGGCCGCCTCCACCCGTTCACGTATGGAAGTGCGGGTATCACTGACCAATATGCTGCCCACCACCAAAATAAATGCCAGCGATAACAAGGTGATCAATAAATTTAAACGGAATTTTAAGCTCATGTAGACGGCTGGTTTTTGCTTTAATGGCGGCAGTTGAAATGACAAGTTAACATGTGTAGAGTTTAACAAGTTTAACCCAATAGCAACATAGTGATATTCACTAGAAGCCACCGTTTGGATAAGTCCCCGATGAAAACCGCATTAATTTTGCAAGCCGCCAAAGAAATTCAACTGACGATACTCGCCAATGAAGCCAGTTTGGAATCCTTAGACCGTGCCATAGGCGACGGTGACCACTACATCAACATGAAACGCGGCGCCCAGGCCATCGTTGCCATGCAAGACGAATTAGCTCCTTTAAGCGCCGCACTGGCTTTAAATAAAATCGGCTTAAAATTGCTCAGCACCTTGGGCGGCGCCTCCGGCCCACTGCTGGCCAGTTTTTTTATCAGCATGGGCAAGCAATGGGCCAGTGCCGAGAGCCCCCATTTGAGCGCCGTTGCGCTGGCTTTCGACGCCGGCGTACAAGCCATTATGCAGCGCGGCAAAGCCGGCCTAGGCGAGAAAACCATGCTGGACGTATTAATCCCGGTAGCGCAGCAGTTCAAGCTACTGGCAGAACAAGGCGCGACCGCGCAGCTTATCTGCGCCGCCTTAATTGAAACGGCGGAGCTAGGCTTGCAAAGCACACTAACCCTCATCGCCACAAAAGGACGCGCCGCTGGCTTAGGCGAACGCGCCATAGGCCATTTAGACCCGGGCGCAAAAAGTTGCCAATTGATGATCACGGCGGTCTGCCAACTGCTGTTGCCTGCTGAAAAACCCTCAAATTAACCCGCTTAAACTAGGAAAAAATAATGAAAAAATTTATCAACCAACTGGACGACGTCTTAGTTGAAAGCTTAAGCGGCTTTGCCAAGGCGCACGCCGACCTAGTTAGCCTGTCTCTGGCCCCGCATTTTTTAAGCCGCAAAGAAGCGGCGCGCAATAAAGTGGTGTTGATTTCCGGTGGCGGCTCCGGCCATGAGACGCTGCATGCTGGCTACATAGGCTACGGTATGCTGGATGCCGCCTGCCCTGGCCACGCATTCACCTCGCCCACGCCAGACCAAATGCTGGCCGCCGCCGAAGCCATAGCGACAGACAAAGGCGTGTTATTTATCGTCAAAAATTACGCCGGTGACGTGATGAATTTTGAAATGGCCGCGGAAATGTTGTCGGTAGAAAACGCCACGGTCTACACCAGCGACGATTGCGCCGTCATCAACAGCACCTACACCGAAGGTCGCCGCGGCGTGGCCGGCACGGTCATTGTGGAAAAATGCGTGGGCAGTTTAGCGGAAACCGGCGCCAGCCTTGCCCAGTGCCAAGCTTTAGGGGACAAGGTCAACCAGCACACCTCCAGCATAGGCGTGGCCTTAACGAGTTGCACGGTGCCGGCCGCTGGCCGCCCTACTTTTGTTATCGGTGAGGATGAAATCGAAATGGGCGTGGGCATACACGGCGAACCCGGTCGGCGCCGCGCCCGCATGCAAGAGGCCGACGCCATAGTGAAGGATTGCGTAGCGGCCATACTGGCAGACTGGCAACAAAAGAAACTAAGCCTGCCAGACAAGCATGAAACCTTGCTGCTGATTAACGGCTTTGGCGCCACGCCATTGATGGAACTGTATTTGTTATACCACAGCGCGGCAAAACAACTCCAGCAACAGGGCATACGCATTACGCGTTCATTGGTGGGCAATTACACCACCGCCTTAGACATGGCCGGCGCTTCGATAAGCTTATGCCTGTTGGACGATGAGATTAAACAGCATTGGGACAGCCCAGTGCACACCGCGGCTTTGCGCTGGGGCTGCTAACTGATAAAGCGAGCACCTAAGTCGTTTAAATTCAAGGCTTGCAAGATGGCTTCCAGGCGCGTCTGTGCGTTCTTGCGTGGCTGACCGGTGTATTTGGCGATGATCAACTCGTTCTTCATGGAATGCTCCCAGCCGACCAATTCGGTCACGGTCACTTGGTAACCGGCCGCTTCCAACTGCAAACAGCGCAAGACATTGGTGATGTGGCTGCCGAATTCACGGGTATGGATAGGATGGCGCCAAATCTCGCTCAATGGCGTTAGGGCAAAACTTTCGTTTTTGTGCAGGCGCAAGGCTTCCGCCACCTCGGCCTGACAACAAGGCACCAACACCATGTATTTGGCCTGCTTGTTCAAAGCAAAGCGTATCGCGTCATCGGTCGCCGTGTTACACGCATGCAAGGCGGTGACGATGTCCACTTGGGCAGGAATGCTGGGCGATTCTATGGACTGCGCCACCGTTAAATGCTGAAAATCCATGCGCGCAAAATGCAAGTCGGCGGCTAATTTTTTCGATTGTGCCACCAATTCCGCCCGCGTTTCTATGCCCACCACTTGGCCAGCCGCGTGTTGCTTTAATAACAAATCGTACAAAATAAAACCCAAATACGACTTGCCGGCGCCATGATCAACGATAACAGGCTGCGCGTTGTGCAACAGCACCTCTTTAAACAAAGGCTCGATGAAATTGACCAAGTGGTAGACCTGCTTGAGCTTACGGCGACTGTCTTGATTGAGCTTGCCGTCACGCGTGAGGATGTGCAAGGCTTTGAGTAAATCTATGGATTGATTGGGGCGAATTTCAGCTATGGCGGTCATGCCGCTATTTTAAGGCAAAAACGCCACGAACGCCTTGCCCGCAGATAAAAAGGTGGTTTGGCCGCGCTCAATGTTAAAATGCCCGCCTAGAGCAATTTTCAGGGGCATTAAATGGCAATTCAGTGGTACCCAGGGCACATGACCCAAGCGCGCAAAAAAGCCGAAGAAACCATGGAGTTTACCGACATGGTGATAGAGGTGTTGGATGCCCGCGTGCCCGCTGCCAGCCACAACCCCATGATAGACGAGATGCGTTTATTTCGTCAGCGCCCGCAACTTAAAATCCTCAACAAAGCCGACTTGGCTGACCCGGCCGCCACCCAAGCCTGGCTGAATTATTTCAATAGCCAGCCCAACACCAAGGCGGTGGCGTTGTCCTGCAAAAAACCCGGTGACGCCAATAAAATCCCCAAGCATTGTTTAGCCATCACTCCCCATCGCGGCACGCATTTAAAACCGCTGCGCATGCTCATCATGGGCATACCCAATGTGGGCAAATCCACCTTGATGAACGCCCTATTGAATAGGCGGGTGGCAAAAGTCGGCGACGAACCGGCGGTGACCAAAAGCCAGCAACGCTTTGATTTGTCTGAAACCATGAGCATCACCGACACGCCGGGCATGATGTGGCCAAAAATTCAATACGAATCCGATGGCTACATGCTGGCGGCCAGCCATGCCATAGGCCGCAACGCCGTCATCGATGAGGACGTAGCGCTATTTTTAGCCGACACCCTGCTTAAAACCTACCCAGCACTGCTCAACGCACGCTACAAATTAGACAGCATGAAGCACAATGGCGGCCTATTGGATGTCAGCAAAATGGATGGCGTGGATTTATTGGAAGCCATCGCCAGACGACGCTCTTACAAGCGCCATGACGGCTTGTGGGACATGGAAAAAACCGCCATGGCGCTTTTAACCGATTACCGCAGTGGCGCCATAGGCCGCATCAGCTTAGAAACCCCCAGCAGTCGCGCCTTGATGATGCAAGCCGACTCACCCTTAGCCGAACCGGCCCCGAATGAGGCGGCGCAAACCCCAGACTAGCGGCTTTTTTTGTCTAATTGCTGACTAAACGCCAGTTCTAATTTGCTCACGCGTTTTACCGTTTGTGGGCCGTAGCCATTCACAAAGCTGACAAAATCATCCATGGCCATGGGCTCACACAAGCGTGCGCTGTCACCTAAACCATCGCCCAACAGCAAGCTAAACAAGCCACCGCTACTCATGCGCATGGAGTAAAGGGGGTTGTCGCTGCGACGTTTCAGTCGGTCAATGGCGGCGCTGGCTCGGGTCGATCGCATGGTTTTCCAAGGTTTGATTTAGGCCTGCATTATGGCATGCTTTGCGCATTTGTTAGACCGACCTTAAGTTTAGCTAGCGAGTTAGCGCCTTAAACGCTAAAATCCCACGCTGCCCTTCTACCCTACGCCCCCTAAAATACCGCATGCTCAATAGCCTTAATTCCCCCCAACGCGAAGCAGTCAAATACTTGGATGGCCCTTTATTGGTGCTGGCCGGTGCCGGCAGCGGTAAAACCCGCGTCATCACGCAAAAAATTAATTATTTGATCGACGAGGCCGGCTATACCCCTAAAGAAATTGCCGCCATCACCTTCACCAATAAAGCCGCACGGGAAATGCAAGACCGGGTGGCCAAGCTCATGCAGGGCAAAAGCACTAAAGGCCTAACCATCGCCACCTTTCACTCGCTGGGCCTGCAAATGCTGCGCGCCGAGGCGGCCCTTTTGGGTTACAAGCCGCAGTTTTCCATACTGGACTCTTCAGACAGCTACAAAATTGTGGCGGACATATTGGCCAGCACCGACAAGCAAATAATCTGTAAAACCCAGTGGCAAATCTCTGCTTGGAAGAACGCCTTCATCAATGCCGATCAAGCCAAAGCACAAGCCGATGAAGACCTCACGCTGGCCGCGGCTAAAGTCTACCAACTCTACCAACAAACCCTAAAAGCTTATCAAGCGGTGGATTTTGATGATTTGATTAAACTACCGGTTGAGCTATTTGAACAACACGAGAGCGCGCTGAATAAATGGCAGCGTAAATTGCAATACTTGCTGATAGACGAATACCAAGACACCAACGCCTGCCAATACAAATTGGTCAAAATGCTCACCGGATTGCGCGGTCAATTTACCGCGGTCGGTGACGACGATCAGGCGATTTACGGCTGGCGCGGCGCCGATGTGGAAAACCTACGCCAATTAACCGACGATTTTAGCAAGCTCAAAGTCATCAAGTTGGAGCAAAACTACCGCTCCACCGTGCGCATATTGCGCGCGGCCAACCAAGTTATCAGCCACAACCCCAAGCTGTTTGAGAAAAAATTATGGAGCGACTTGGGCACCGGTGATTTGATTCAAGTCTCCGCCGCCATGAGTGAAGAAGCCGAGGCGGAATCGGTCATCATGAAAATACAAGCGCATAAATTTGAGCACCGCACGCGCTTTCTCGACTACGCCATCCTCTATCGAGGCAACCACCAGGCGCGCATTTTTGAGCAGCAATTACGCCAGCATAAAATCCCTTACAGCATCTCTGGCGGCCAGTCATTTTTCGACAAAGCCGAAATCAAAGACCTGGTCAGCTATTTACGCTTAATAGCCAACGAAGACGACGACCCGGCGTTTATACGCGCCGCCACCACCCCGAAAAAAGGCATAGGCAACACCACCTTAGAACGCTTGGGCGAATTTGCCAGCCGCCACAAAATCTCCCTGTTTGCCGCCGCCTTTGAAGCCGACTTCCAAAGCGAGCTGGGCAATAAACAATTGGATGATTTACTCAACTTTTGCGCCTACATCAACAAGCTGCAACAACGCGCGGTGCGCGACCCGGCCAATGAGGTATTGGACGATTTACTTAATAGCATCCAATACGAGGCATTTTTATACGACAGCGAAGAGCCGCGTGCGGCCGAGGGCAAATGGGCCAACGTCTTGGACTTCGTAGGCTGGCTCAATAAAAAAGGCGAAGCCAGCGACGAATACGGCCACCAGAGTGAGGCTAAAAACCTGCTGGAGCTCACGCAAATGGTGTCTTTGATGAGCATGCTAGAAGGTCAGGAGGCCGGTGAAGTGGACGCGGTCAAGCTCTCCACCCTGCACGCCGCTAAAGGCCTAGAATTTGGCCATGTGTTTTTGATAGGCGTGGAAGAAGGCATACTGCCGCACCGCGAGAGCGTGGATTTAGCCGCGACCGACCCGACTAAAATCGAAGAAGAGCGCCGCCTCATGTACGTGGGCATCACCCGTGCACAAAAGTCTTTAAACATCTCTTGGTGCAAAAAACGCAAACGGGCCGGCGAAATGGAGCAGTGCGAACCCAGCCGCTTCATTGCCGAACTGCCCAAAGACGACGTGCGCCATTTTGGTAACCCGTTTAACGATCCGGAAATAAGCAAAGACTTTGGCAAATCCAAAATGGCCAACATCAAAGCCATGCTGGCCAATAAGTAATGGGCACGTCTAATTAAGCCGACCTCGGTTATAATGCAGCCCTACCGTATTCACCCAACGCCAGCGAAGCCCCATTAAATCACCATGCCTTTTATCACCTTAGATAACGCCTCCTTAGCCTTTGGCCATCACGCCCTGCTTGACCATGCCGCCTTTCAATTGGACGCAGGCGAACGCGTGGGCTTAATCGGCCGCAACGGCGCCGGCAAATCCAGCTTATTGAAAGCCATTGCCGGCACCATTAAATTAGACGAAGGCAACGTTTGGCGTGCGCCCAATACACGGGTGGTGTACGTACCGCAAGAACCCGAACTCGACACCACGCACACGGTGTTTGAAGCGGTGGCCGAAGGTTTGGGCGCATTGCAGCAAACCATCATCGATTACCACCAAGTGACGCACGACATGGCCATGCCCGAGGCCGACATCGACGCCCTGATGAGCAAAATGCAGCACTTGCAACACGAGCTAGACCTGCAAAATGGCTGGGCCGCCCAATCACGGGTAGAAACGGTATTGAGCCGCTTGAAGTTGGATGCCGATGCGCTCATTTCCACCCTGTCCGGCGGTTGGCGTAAACGCGTGGCCTTAGGCCGCGCACTGGTGGCCGAACCGGAAGTGTTGTTATTGGACGAGCCGACCAACCACTTGGATTTAGAGGCCATACAGTGGCTAGAAGACCTGTTGTTAAGTTTCACTGGCAGCGTCTTATTCATCACCCACGACCGACGCTTTCTAGACCGCCTGGCCACCCGCATCACCGAGTTAGACCGCGGCAAGTTAACCGACTTTGTCGGCAACTTCAGTCAGTACCAAATCAAAAAAGAAGAACTGATTGCCGTAGAAGAAACCCACGCCGCCAAGTTTGATAAATTCTTAGCCCAAGAAGAAGTGTGGATACGCCAAGGCATCAAAGCCCGCCGCACGCGTAACGAAGGCCGCGTGCGCAGGCTAGAAGCCTTGCGCCTAGACCGCGCCGCCCGCCGTGAACGCCAAGGCAACGTTAAACTGAATTTAGACGCCGGCGAACGCAGTGGCAAACTGGTCGCCGAGTTAGACAATGTCAGCAAAGCCTATGGCAACAAAACCCTCATCAACGGTTTCAGCATGCGCATTTTACGTGGCGACAAAATAGGCTTGCTCGGGCCCAACGGCATAGGCAAAACCACCCTACTCAAATTAATCTTAGGCGACATAGAAGCCGACAGCGGCAAGGTAGAGCGTGGCACAAAAATCAATGTGGCGTATTTTGACCAAATGCGCGAGCAATTAAACGAAGAAGCCACCCTGGCCGACACCATCAGCCCAGGCTCGGATTTCGTTGAGATAGGCAACGAGCGCAAGCACGTCATCAGCTATTTGGAAGACTTTTTATTCCCGCCGCAACGCTCACGCTCACCGGTTAAATCGCTATCCGGTGGCGAACGCAACCGCTTATTGCTGGCTCGCCTATTTGCCCGCCCGGCCAATGTCTTGGTGCTGGACGAACCGACCAACGACTTGGACATCGACACCTTAGAACTGCTAGAAAGCCTATTGCAGGATTTCACGGGCACGCTGTTCTTAGTCAGCCACGACCGGGCGTTTTTGGAGAACACCGTTACGCAAGTGATTGCCTTTGAAGGCAATGGCGTATTGACCGAATTTGGCGGCGGCTTTGACGACTGGCAACGCTTTAGCCAACAGCGCGTGCAAGAAAGCCGTGCCGAAGATAAACGCCTGAGCGACGCTGCGCAAAACACAAAAAATCAGAGCAAAGCCGCAGCGGCAAAAACCAGCAGCAAACTCAGCTTTAAAGAAGAAAAAGAGCTGGCCGAGCTACCCTTAAAAATAGAACAACTGGAAGCCGAACAAGCCGAGATTAATACGCAATTGGCGGATGGCGAGATATACAGAACCCAAGCCGATTTTGTTAAAACCCTGCAAGCGCGCTTGGGCGAAATAGACGGCCTATTAGAAGCCCTGCTCGCCCGCTGGGAAGCGCTGGACGCCAAACAAGGCTAATGTTCTATCAGATAGCCGGCTGTTAAGTGAGAATTAACTTCAAGCCGGCTATCAACAACACCAAGGCTAACAGTTTTTTAATCGCCGCCGACTGAATGCGGAAGCTGCCAAAGTAAGACCCCACCACCCCACCTAATGCCGCCGCCAGCAGCAAGGGAATAATAAAAGGTGGCAATGCATTGCTCACCGCCAGATTGCCAGCCAAACCAGCAATGGAATTAAGCAAAACAAACAAAGCCGAAACGGCGGCCGCCCGCTTGGCATC
>SXVG01000064.1 GCA_005791685.1 Methylotenera sp.
AACAGACCGTCATTTCGGTACGCACTTCTTTGATGCGGCCGGTGGTGGTGACCCAGTGATGTTCCAACATTTATTCTGGTTCTTTGGTCACCCTGAAGTGTACATTTTGTTATTACCAGTATGGGGCTTCATTCCACAAATCTTAGAAACATTCTCACGTAAACCGATGTACGGTTACAAAGCGCAAGTGTATTCATTCTGGGCGATTGGTGGTCTGTCTGTGGTGGTTTGGGCACACCATTTCTTCACCTCAGGTATGCCAGTGCCGGCCTTGCTTTACTTTATGTACAGCACCATGGCCATTTCATTACCCTTAGCCGTGATGTTCTTCTGCTGGATCAAAACCATGTGGAAAGGCTCCATGAGCTTTGAAACACCGATGTTGTTTACCGTGGGTTGGATCATATTGTTCGGTATCGGGGGTTTGACCGGCTTGGTGTTGGCTGACGTGGCTGCAGATGCGCAATACCACAACAGTTATTTCGTGGTGGCGCATTTCCACTACACCTTATTTGCTGGCGGTATCATGGGTATCATGGCCGGTGTGTATTTCTGGTTACCAAAAATGACCGGTCATATGTACAACGAAAAACTAGGTAAAGTGCATTTCTGGTTAACGGCGATTTCATTTAACCTAACCTTTATTCCTCAGTTCTTCTTAGGTTTAGCCGGTATGCCACGTCGTATTCCTGACTACGCATTGCAATTCGCTGAATTCAATATGATTTCATCGGTAGCCGCATTCGTACTTGGTTTGTCACAATTGTTATTCGTTTATAACGTGCTGACTTGCATCAAGGGTGGCAAAAAAGCCACTGACCAAGTGTGGGAAGGCGCGCAAGGCTTGGAGTGGACATTGCCATCACCACCGCCATACCATAGCTTTACCGAGCAACCAACGGTTAAGTAAGCATCACACAACTCGGCTTTTAGTTAAGCCGAGTTTTAAATGGAAAGCGTATGAATAAGTTAGCGGTAGATAAGAAAGTAAGCAATAAACGCATTGCCATGGTATTAGGCGCGCTGGCTTTAATTTGTTATGTCGTATCGATGTTTTTGATATGGCAAAACTAGAACAAAGCGAACAGTTATCGCCTAAGCAGCAACTGGATTTAAAAAACAAGATTTTAGTACGTAAGCTCTTGTGGTTATTATTGGGCTCTTTGTTGTTCGCTTTTGCGCTAGTGCCGATTTATGACGTGTTATGCGAAATGACCGGCCTAAATGGCAAAACGGAGAATACGACGGCGGTATTGTCGCAAGCTAAAGTGGATGAAACGCGTTGGGTGACGGTGCAATTTACCACCAACGTGATGCCGGGGTTGGGTTGGAATTTTTACCCAAAACAAAGCAGCATTAAGATGCATCCTGGCCAAATAGAAACGGTGGTTTTTGTGGCAAAAAATACCACTAACCAAGTGGTGGTTGGACGTGCTATCCCCAGCGTTACACCGGGCATAGCGGCGGCTAACCTTAAAAAGATAGAGTGTTTTTGTTTTGTGAATCAGGCGCTTAAGCCGGGTGAAGAAAAAGAAATGCCCTTGCGGTTTTTTGTGAGTCCGCAGTTGCCAAAAGAGGTGTCCGACATGACCTTGTCGTATGCATTCTTCCCTTCGGTGGATGAGACTAAGTAAGCAGCAAGTTTGTTGGCAGTTGATGGTGAGGAGATAGCAGCAGTTTTGCTATTTGAATTTAATATATAAAAAAATGCACGGGAGTTATTGCATGGCAACACATTCTAACAATCAGTATTACGTACCTCACGGTAGTATTTACCCAGCGATTATATCCGTGGGTTTATTGTCTTTGGCCTCTGGTTTTATTTTCAGCGTGGCCACCGATAAAAATGCCGACTTGGCTTATTTGCAAGCGCCCGGTAAATGGATGATGATTTTAGGGGCCATGCTTATTTTAAGCATGGTGTTCAAATGGATGGGATCGGTCATTACCGAGAGCATCACCGGTCAATTTAAACAGTGGGAAGACAAATCATTCCGTATCGGCATGATAGTGTTTATTTGCTCAGAGGTGGCCTTCTTTGCTGCCTTCTTTGGCGCGCTATTTTATATGCGTGTGTTGTCTGTGCCGGAATTAGCCGGCTATGATTTAGACATCACACCGTATAAAGACTTCTTGGCTGCATGGCCATCAACCGGCCCTGGTGGTTTAACCGTTAACGGTGAATTTAAACCGGGCCCATTGCACCCTATGGGCGCATGGGGCTTGCCGGCGATTAACACGGCTTTGTTGTTAACTTCTGGTGCCACCATCACTTGGGCGCATTGGGGCTTGATTAAAAACAACCGTAAACAATTGGTCGTCGGTATGGCCCTAACCGTGTTGCTAGGTATTGCCTTCTTGGCTTGCCAAGCAATGGAATACCATGAGGCTTACACCGAAATGGGCTTGACCCTAGCTTCGGGTGCTTACGGCGCCAGCTTCTTTATGTTGACCGGTTTCCATGGCTTCCACGTGATGCTAGGCACCATCATGCTGATCGTGATTTTATTGCGCTGCATGAAAGGCCACTTTAGCCCTGAACACCACTTTGGTTTCGAAGGCGTGGCTTGGTCTTGGCACTTTGTGGACGTGGTTTGGTTAGGTCTATTCGTGTTCGTATATTGGCTATAAGCTTTAGCTAAATAGAAAAAGGCGATGCATCTGCATCGCCTTTTTTGTTTGTAAAAATAGAACAGCTCACCACAGAATAGGCACACAGATTAAACCTTACAGAACATTTTGACGCCGATAAACGCAGATAAACACGGGAAAAACCCTATCGTCACGATAGAGTTTTAAGGTTTGTTGTTGGGTGGGTTTTATCTGCGTTTATCGGCGTCAAAAGAGATTTTCCGTTAAAAGGTTTTAATGTGCGCTTTCCCAGTTTTTACCCACCCCGACTTCCACCAGCAAAGGCACGTCTAGACTTGCCACGCCTTGCATGAGCTCGGCGATTTTCACTTTGACTAAATCCAGTTCATGCTCAGGCACTTCCAGCACCAGTTCATCGTGCACTTGCATAATCAGTTTGCTTTGCAGTTTGGCTTGGGTTAGCCATGCGTCCACGGCTATCATGGCCAGCTTAATTAAATCCGCTGCTGTGCCTTGCATGGGCGCGTTAATGGCGGCACGTTCGGCGCCAGCACGGCGCATACCATTGGCGCTGTTTATTTCTGGCACCCACAGGCGTCGACCAAAATAGGTCTCGACATAACCGCGTTGCTTGGCCATGTCGCGCGTGCTTTGCATGTAATCGCGTACCCCAGGATAGCGTGCAAAATAGCGTTCGATATAGCTTTGTGCAGAAGCGCGGTCTATGTTGAGGTTTTGCGCCAAGCCAAACGCACTCATGCCATAAATTAAGCCGAAGTTAATCACCTTGGCATAGCGGCGTTGCTCGCTGTCAACTGCGGCCAGTGCCACGCCAAAAATCTCGGCGGCGGTATGGCGGTGTATGTCTTCGTTATTGGCAAAGGCCTTTAGCATGCCGGTATCTTGTGATAAATGCGCCATGATGCGTAATTCGATTTGCGAGTAATCGGCTGACACAATCACGCTGCCTGCTGGCGCAATAAACGCTTCGCGTATGCGCCGCCCTTCGGCTGAGCGCACGGGTATGTTTTGCAAGTTGGGGTCGGAGCTGGCTAAGCGGCCAGTGATGGCCACCGCTTGGTTGTAGCTGGTGTGCACGCGGCCGGTGCTGGCATTAATCATGCGCGGCAATTTGTCGGTGTAGGTGGATTTTAATTTAGCCAAGCCACGGTATTCCAACAGCACCTTGGGCAGGGGGTGATCCAAAGCCAATTCTTGCAACACGTCTTCGTCGGTGGACGGTGCCCCAGACGGCGTTTTTTTAGTCGGTTTGATGGCCAATTTATCAAACAGAATTTCTTGCAATTGTTTGGGTGAGGCCAAGTTGAACGGTTGGCCAGCCAGTTCGTAAGCTTGGTTTTCCAAGGCAATTAACTTGGTCCCTATTTCATTGCTTTGACTGGCTAACATGGCCCGGTCTATGAGCACGCCATTACGTTCTATGTTAAATAATACCTGCGAGCTGGGCATTTCAATGTGCCGGTAGATATAGTCCAGCTTGCTGTCTGCAGCAATTTGTGGGTACATTGCTTGGTGCAGTTGCAAGGTGATGTCGGCGTCTTCTGCCGCGTACTCGGCCGCGGTTTCCACCGTTACCTGGTTAAAGCTGACCTGTTTTGCCCCTTTGCCGGCGACCTCTTCAAAGGATATCGGTTTTAAGCCCAAATGCCGCTCGCTTAAGGCGTCCATGCCATGGCTTTTGTGCGATTCGAATACGTAGGATTGCAATAGGGTGTCGTGGGCTATGCCATGCATGGCGATGCCATGGTTGGCTAACACGTGCTGGTCGTATTTGAGATTTTGCCCCACTTTTTTGATGGCTGGGTTTTCTAAAATGGGCTTAATCTTCGCCAAGCACTCGGCAAAATTGAGTTGCAGCGGCGCGTCAAAATAATCGTGCATCAAGGGTAAGTAGGCCGCGCTACCCGCTTCCACGCTAAACGACAAACCAACAATTTTAGCGGTCATGGGGTCTAGCGAGGTGGTCTCGCTATCAAAGCACAGCAGCTCGGCGGTTTGCATTTTAGCCAGCCAAGCGTCTAGCTGCGTCATGCTTAGTAGGGTTTCGTATTGGCGGCTAGTATTGGCTGGCTGCTGCACCACGGCAAACATGTCGACCGTGGCGCTGCTAGGCGTTGGGCTGTTAGCAAGCGGGCTGCTGGTTTTGGCGGTGCTAGCGCTTGCTTGCTGTTCGCCCATGTTGTCCAATTCACGGCGCCAGCTTTTAAATTCGAAGCGTTCAAATAACTCGGCCAATTTCACTTTGTCCATGCTTTGTGGGGCTAAATCGCTTAAGCTTTCTTGGATGCCGACATCACAACGTATGGTGATGAGCTCGCGTGCAGTGGGCAACCACGGCAAGGCTTTGCGTAAATTCTCGCCGACCACCCCGCTTATTTTGTCGGCATGGGCGACGATGTTATCCAAGCTGCCGTATTCCAGTAGCCATTTAAGCGCTGTTTTTGGGCCGACCTTTTCCACACCAGGCACGTTGTCTGAGGTGTCGCCTACCAACACCAAATAGTCGATGATTAAGCGTGGTGGGATGCCAAATTTCTTTTCCACGCCGGCGATGTCCAGCACGTCATCGACCCGCCTAAAGGCATCGCGCATGGTGTTGACCACGGTAATGTGTTCGTTGACCAATTGCGTAATGTCTTTATCGCCGGTAGAGATAATGACCTTGACGCCTTCCCGTTCGGCTTGTTTGGCCAGCGCGCCTATCACGTCGTCCGCTTCGACTCCGCTTTCCATAATCAATGGCCAGCCCATGGCTTTAATCGCGGCGTGTAGGGGCTCTATTTGGGCTCTAAGCGCGTCCGGCATGGCGGCGCGATTGGCTTTGTACTCGGGGTAAATGTCATCGCGAAAAGTTTTGCCTTTTGCATCAAAAACACACGCGCTATAATCCGAAGGGTAATCTTTATGTAACCGGCGCAACATATTCAGTACGCCTTGGATGGCCCCGGTCGGCTCATTTTGACTATTTCTTAAGTCAGGCATAGCGTGAAAGGCCCGATACAGGTAGGATGAGCCATCAACCAATAACAATGTTTTCATAGAGTCGTGCTTTCAATCATTACTTAGGTGGCAGAACATGAGTGTTACAAAAAAATCGCAAAAGGTGCCCAAAATAACCGACCCGGATGTGCAGGGCATGCATCAAACTGGACAAGAGTCTTGGCGTGCGTTTGAGATTATGTCAGAGTTTGTTGAAGCTACCGAGCGACTTAAAGAAATTACCCCCGCCGTTTCTATTTTTGGTAGCGCCCGCACCCCCGTTGACCACCCGTATTATAAGCTAACAGAAGAAGTGGCTAGACTGTTAAGTGATTCGGGTTTTAGCGTCATCTCCGGTGGTGGGCCTGGTATTATGGAAGCGGCCAATAAGGGGGCGTATCCTGGCACATCGCCTAGCGTGGGTTTAAACATTGAGTTGCCGCATGAACAAACCCGCAATCCTTACCAAGACATCAGCCAAAACTTCAAACATTTTTTTATGCGTAAAGTGATGTTTGTAAAATACGCCAGTGCTTACGTGGTCATGCCGGGTGGCTTTGGCACCTTAGACGAAGTGATGGAAGCGGTGACCTTGGTGCAAACCGGCAAAACCATCAAGATACCGATTATTTTGGTCTGTGAACCTTTTTGGCGTGGCTTGGTGGATTGGCTTAAAACCACCTTGGTCAACGAACAAATGATTTCTGCCGAAGACCTCGATTTAATTCAAGTGATAGATGAGCCGGCCAAAATTGTGGCTGCCATCTTCAAGCATTACGAAGCGCGGGGCTTTAAATTGTCGGCCGAAGAAGAGCGCGTCCAGCTTTATTTATAAGCCTTTATTTGCAATCTATGTAAGACTAGGCGCAGGTAATTTGTTAAAATAAAACCGTTGCAATCGATACCAGACAAAAAGAGAGCGAGTGGCAGTGATGCGAAAAATTCCTATTAGTTTAGCGGTGTTGCTGGCGCTCATGGCACCAGCTTTGGCAGCAACAGAGAGCAAAGCGCCACCAGCCGATTTGCAAACCCTAGAAGAACTGCCGCCACCGGCCATCAGCAATGAAGAAAATGCCGATGAGCCACAGATTACCATCATTAAAAAAGACGGTGAGACCATAGAAGAATACCGCATTGCAGGTCAGCTCTACATGATGAAAATCACCCCGGCGCATGGGGTGCCGTATTACCTGCACAAAGAAGACCAAGACGGGGGCTGGATAAACAATGGCCCGGTGCCACCGCTCAGTATCCCGAAGTGGACCTTATTTCGATTTTAAACGCCGTGTGGGGGCATCCTAGGCTGGCGCAAGCTGGCCTTTTTGATGGCCCAACCCTTGCCCATACAAACTACTCACTCGCTTAATTTATGTCGGTATTTACCTCAGTCAGTTTTACCCAATTGCAAGCATGGCTGCAAGACTACGCTATCGGCGAGCTGCTGGAATTAAAAGGCATCGCATCGGGCATTACCAATACCAATTATTTTGTCACCACCAGTCAAAACAAATACGTGCTGACTTTGTTTGAGCAAAACAGCATAGAAGAACTGCCGTATTTCATTGATTTAATGAGTCACTTGGCAGCTAATGGCATACCTTGCCCTGCGCCGATTAAAGATAAAGCTGGCATTAGTTTGCATACACTTAACGGCAAACCGGCGGTTTTGATTAGTTGCCTCAGCGGTCAAGATGTAGAGCAACCCAATGTGCAGCAATGCAGTGCGGTCGGTCGCGTGTTGGCCGAGATGCATTTGGCCAGTTTGTCCTTCGACTTGCAGCCTAATCACCATAATAGTCACAATAGCCGTGGTGCCGCCTGGCGCACAAAAACCGCCGCATTG